>JAFAKI010000363.1 GCA_019235595.1 Mucilaginibacter sp.
GGTAGAGCTATCGATAAAAAATATCGAGGTGGATGGTGTTCCGGTAAAAGGAAGTTTGGATAAGGTGGAGTTTAATGGCAAACAAGTTACAGTGGTCGACTACAAAACCGGTAAGTTCCGTAACGCTAAAGAAAAACTGCAAAGGCCAACCAACGAGAAACCTAATGGAGGTGATTACTGGCGACAGGCGGTTTTTTATAAGTTACTGATCGAGAATGATCGCTCTAAAGATTGGCAGGTAATTAGCACCCAGTTTGATTTTATCGAACCGGTTAGTGAAGGCGAATACGTTACCGAAAAGATATTGATCAGTCTGGAGGATGTGGAGACTGTACGTGAACAGATCAGGACGGTTTACGCTAAAATACAGGCACATGATTTTAATACCGGCTGCGGAAAAGAGGAATGCGACTGGTGCCATTTTGTGCGCAGCAATTTTAAGCAGACCGGGAATATTATGGAAGAGGCGGAAGAAGCCGATGTCAATTGATATAATTCAATCATGAAATACCTAAGATTTATTTTGCTGTTATTCTTCTGCGGGCCTGCCTTGGCCCAAACCACCATCCGGCAGGATCCAGCTATCAAACAAATGGTGGATGAAGTCTCATCGAGCAATATTGAGACAATCATCCGCAAACTGGTGAGTTTTAAATCCCGCCATACATTGGCTGATACAACCAGCAAAATCACTGGCGTCGGTGCTGCCCGAAACTGGATAAAAGCCGAGTATGAACGCTATGCAGCAGACTCTCATGGCCGAATGACCGTGAAATTTGATACTTCTACCCAGCCTAAAGGCGAACGGGTAAATACGCCTGTCAAACTGAAAAATGTGTTGGCCATTTTGAAAGGTACTGATCCCAGGGATACCCGTATTTATATTATTTCCGGACATTATGATTCAAGGATATCGGATATAATGGATCCAAATGGTGATGAACCAGGCGCAAATGATGATGCATCGGGTACCGCAGTTTCGATGGAGCTGGCCAGAGTGATGTCTAAACATTCATTCCCCGCAACGATCATTTTTATGGCTGTAGCGGGTGAGGAGCAGGGGTTATTAGGTTCCGCGCATGTGGCAAAGCGGGCGAAAGCGGAAAACTGGAATATTGATGCCATGTTGAATAATGATATTGTGGGTAACAGCCACGGCATGGAAACCGATCTGAAAGATAACCGCAGCGTGCGTATATTCAGTGAGGGGGTGCCTACTATTGATAGCCGTAATGAAAAGAATATCGCGAGCCTGATAGCGTTGGGTGGCGAAAATGATAGTCCTTCACGCGAGCTATCACGCTATATTAAAGAAATAGGAGAGCGTTATGTTGATCAATTGGATGTAAAGCTGATATACCGTCGAGACCGCTACCTGCGCGGCGGTGATCATACTCCTTTCCAGCAGGAAGGGTTTACTGCTGTGCGCATTACCGAAATGAACGAGGATTATACCCGTCAGCATCAGACTATCCGTACCGAAAATGGTGTAAATTATGGCGACCTGCCCGATTATGTAGATTTTAATTACGTGCAAAAAGTCGCCCGAATGAACCTTTCGGTTTTGGCCAACCTGGCATCGGCCCCTCCGGAGCCGCAAAAAGTAGGTATGGTAACCAGCGGTTTAACCAACCGCACTCAATTAAAATGGGACGCCCCTGCCAATGGTAAAAAGCCGGCAGGTTATTATGTTCTGATGCGCGAAACCATCAGTCCGTATTGGGAGAAGAAGTTTTATGTAACTGACACTAAGGCTGATCTGGCTTACTCAAAGGATAATTACTTTTTCGCGGTGCAATCCGTGGATGGAGAAGGGCATGAGAGTTTGCCGGTGTACCCGAAACCGGTAAAATAACGATTAATGATCATGAATGAGATATTAAACCTGATAGTTAATGCCATTTTCAGCGGATCATTGATTTTGCTGATATGTTTATTATTGATAAAACTTTTCAAGGTCAGCATCCATCCAATAAAGTATAAAATACTTATCAACGCGGTTAACTATACATTACTGTTAGGCTCAATGTTGTACTTATTCATGCTAATTGTATATCTCTACATTGGGTTTTTTTCAGGGGGAGAGTATGAGCAGTTTGCCGTAAGTGATCGACTATTTGGATCTTATTGGTGGGCATTATGGATTTTTACTTTTGTTCCTTATGCTGTTTTACCACAACTATTATGGAGTGAAAGATTTAGACAAAGTATTGTCGGTGTATCAATAGTTATGATCCCATGGGCAGTAATACTCCTACTCAAAAGTTTGGGAAATTATCAAGGATTTCATTTTGAATGGAGTCACATGATTATCGATAACTTAAAAGACATCTTACTTTACTTGCCGATACTTATTGCCGTGTATACGGTTTTAACTTTGCGAAAAAAGCATTCTGGGGTTGAGTCAACTGATCTCTAATCACTAACCTCTGATCACTAACTGCTATTTCACACTCTTCTTCAACACAATAAAATAGCCGAGAATAAACACCGCCACCGCAACAGCCAAACTCACAAATATATCCTTGGTGAATAGCTCGACAGTAATTTGAGGTACTGCAGGGCCATTGGCTATATTGCTTGGTTTTAAACTTTTTACCGTAAGCATAGCATGTGCGTAGGGGAACAGGTATGCGTATCCCCAACCCAGGTTAGCCATTATTATGCCGGCAATTGTTGCCACGAAGCCAATACCCATCGGTTTTAAAAAATCGCGGAAAAGCAGGCTTAGCAAAAACTGGATGGACAATATTCCGAGCGATGCTAAAAACAGCTTGAAGTAGATTTGCGTGAGTAGTTTTTCAATGTGGTATTCATTGAACTTCAACTCAGGTTTCAGCACACTTAAAAAATTACCGAAACCAATCGTAAAAAGTACGAACAACGTCAGGCAAAGTAACACCAGGAAAAGAGCATAGAAATACTTGGCGGAGTATATCGACCACTTAGCGATCGGTAAGCTGAATAATGATTTCCATGTTTCAGACTTATGTTCAATGTTGTTGACGGAGTAGGCAATAAAAATGATCAGCATGGGCAGTAATAACGACCCCATCACCGCCAGAATAGCTCCTGCAAATTGAAGCCATACCATGGGGCCGGGAAGTTTAGCTATTTTTTCACTATGGCTGAAAAATCCTATAAATAACAGCAGGCAGATAAGTAACGGCAGCAAAACAGCGCTCCAAAAACCCATTGTTTTGCGCGTTTTATAAAATTCAGACCGGAACGATAGTAAAAATCCCTTCATCGACTCAGGCTTTTTGGGTGATATCTAAAAATAATTTCTCCAGGTCTTTGTGCACCTTGCGGATGCTGTAAACCGTATATTCGTTTTTGTTCAGCAGGCTGTTGATCTCGCCCATTTGCTCTTTTGAAGTAAAAGGAAGCGACAAATGGTCGTCATTTACATCCGTAACTAAGAACCCCTGCTTTTTTAGCAGGTTTGCTGCGTCAACTGTGCTATCCAACTCTACCTGAACTTGCGGCTGACTAATGGTTTCCAGATCCTTTATACTTCCCTGGAAAAGCATTTCACCTTTATGGATAATGCCCACATGAGTAGCCATACGTTCCACTTCGGCCAGTAAATGGCTGGATACAAAAACTGTTTTTTTATGTTGAGTAACGAGCCTGATAAGCAGTTCCCGTATTTCGATGATCCCATTTGGATCAAGACCGTTTGTAGGTTCATCCAAAATCAAAAGTTTCGGATCAGATAATAAAGCGAGGGCAATACCCAGTCGTTGCTTCATCCCCAGCGAATATTTTCCGGCTTTTTTGTTTGCGGCGTCCGTAAGGTGAACAAGATCGAGCATCTCATCTACTCGCTTTTCAGGAACTTGCAACAGCAATGCCCGGTTGATCAGATTTTCCCTGCCCGAAAGATGGAGGTAAATAGCAGGTTGCTCTATCAGCGAACCAATTTCTGAGAGAATAGAAATGCGGTTGCTTTGCAGCTCTTTATTAAAAATATGGATGCTGCCCTGATCTGTTTTTAGCAGATTGAGCAGCAATTTTATAGTAGTGGTTTTTCCGGCACCGTTTGGGCCGAGGAAACCGTAAATACTGCCTTCGGGCACTTGTAGGGATAGTGATTTGACAACCTGCTGGCTGCCAAAATTAAAGCTTAACCCCTCCGTGCTGATTACCATAGTTTTTCTTTGGCAACAGAGCAAACAGTTTTAACTAAAGTTACGCCTTTATAAAACAGTGAAGTTGCATGTACTGCGGCAGAAGCACCTTCAGCGTAAACCTTTTTTTGTTGAAATTGATAACCTATCCCCATCACCAAAGCAAATACTACAGGTAACAGCAGTAAGATAAATGGATTCGAATTAGAGACTAGCTTTTTCATTGTGTGTGACGTTTATGATACAAATAAACAGCGAAAGTTTAACCTGCTAAAAAGTATTAGACCAACTGACGGGAATTGTAGATGAACGGACATTTTGCTGTGATTTGGCGTTCATCGGAAATTTTGCCGGGTTTATCGGTAAAAATGGGGGCTATATATAAATATATACCTGATAACTGCTGAATATATTACATTAGAGGCAATGAAGCGTAACTGGCAAATATTCTGGCACGTTGTTTTTTGGGTCAGCCTTGTCTCTTATTTTGTTTACCTGGCGCATAGCAACAGCAAAATGACTGCCGCACAGTTAGCCGTCATATTTGGTCTTTTCAGCGTGGTGAATATTGGCCTGTTTTACCTCAATTATCTGTACCTCATCCCAAAATTTCTCGACAAGAAGAGGTATCGTTATTATTCGCTGGCTCTTGTTGTCGTCATTGTTGTATTTGCCTTGGGTAAGTATGGACTGGCCAGCATCTTCAAAGCGTATATCCTGGTGGATGGTCACAAACAAACATCCTTCGGAACGTACATGATCAGTTCATGTTTAACCAATATATTTTTCCTGTTTCTGAGTACAGCATTGAAGTTTGGCGTCGATTGGTTCCTGAATGAACGCATCCAACGAGACCTCGAGAACCAGCGCCTGACTGCCGAACTGGCTTTCCTGAAATCGCAGATCAACCCGCATTTTTTATTTAATTCGCTCAATAGTATTTATTCGCTGGCTTATCAGAAGTCTGACACCACGCCGGAGGCTATCCTGAAGCTTTCGGAAATTATGCGGTATATGCTTTATGAGAGTAACGATAATAAGGTCGACCTGTCAAAAGAGCTGCAATACCTGCAGAATTATATTGATCTGCAAAAAATCAGGTTTGGCAATAAGGCCTTTGTCGACTTTAAAATAACAGGTGAAGTTGGTGATCAAAAGATTGTACCTTTGCTGTTGATCGCATTTATAGAAAATGCCTTTAAACACGGAGTAGCCAATGACCCGTCTTCGCCCATATGTTTACGGATAAATCTGGATGGCACGCATCTCCATTTTTTTATGGAGAATAAAAAGCACATGATGAACCGGGATACCGAGGGTGGAATCGGGTTAAATAATGTTAAAAGACGACTCGACCTGCTTTATCACGGGAATTATACCTTAACTATACAGGACGAACCCAATACCTATACTTGCGAATTATCCTTAGTTTTATAATATGATCAGATGCCTTGTAGTTGATGATGAGCCTTTGGCGCTGCATATATTGGAAGATTACATATCCAAGATGCCTTTTTTGCAATTGGTGAAGGTAACTACCAATCCTATCGAGGCGTTGCAATTGGTGCAGGAAGGGAATATCGACCTGGTTTTCCTGGATGTACAGATGCCTGAGCTAACCGGTATCCAGTTTTTGCGTATTGCTAATGGTAAATCAAAAGTGATATTGACCACTGCCTATCCGCAATATGCTTTAGAAGGCTATGAACTGGATGTTATCGACTACCTGCTAAAACCCATAGCGTTTGATCGTTTCTTTAAATCGGTACAAAAGGCACAGGCGATTATACAGCCATCCACAAAAACTGAAATCAAAGTTGAAGCTGCCCCGCAAAATGATTTTTTGAGCGATTTTATCTTCGTCAAGACAGAACACAAAATCCAGAAAGTATACCTGAACGATATTTTGTTTATCGAAGGTTTGAAAGATTATATCTCCATTTTTACCCCTGCCGAGCGTATTATCACCCTGCAGAACATGAAAAAAATGGAAGACGCTTTACCGGAAAAGCATTTCATCCGGGTTCACAAATCCTATATCGTCTCTATCAATAAGATCGACAGCATCGAACGCAGTCGTATTTTTATTGGCGACAAAATTATTCCCGTAGGCGATACTTACCGTGAGGATTTCTTTAAGATTGTTGACGGGAAGAATATTTGAGTTTGCAGTTATCAGTTCGCAGTTTGCAATCTGATTAAATTTTGATAGCTTTTACTATATACCCTTTTAATCGTAACTGGTTTATAAGCCCATAGTCTCCGACAAGATGAGCTGCCCCAACAGCGATAAATGTTGCTTGTTTTTGCATTATTTCAGGCATTTCCTTAATCCATTTTATATTGCGATTCTTTAATAATTTATCTATTTCC
>JAFAKI010000384.1 GCA_019235595.1 Mucilaginibacter sp.
ACAAAAAAGCCCCGCTCGCCATAGCGAACAGGGCTTAAAGGATTTAATTTATTTAAGCTTATTTTGCTTCTTCTTCAGATTTCTTGGCCTTTTTAGCTTTGCTTTCAGCGCCTTCCATCTGTTCTTTCAACTGAGCCAGTACGCTCAGATCGCCTAAAGTTGATTTTTCAACCGAATCTTTCACTTTCTTCACCGCGTTAGTAGCTGCTTTAGCTTCTTTTTTACGGCTTTCGAACTCTTGTACACGGGCTTCAGCGCGTTGCTCTTCCCAGATGCGTGAGTGTGAAATAACGATACGTTTGTTTTCTTTGTTAAATTCAATGATCTTGAATTCAGCAACGTCATCAGCTTTTAAGCTCTTGCCATCTTCCTTAACTGTGTGTTTGATCGGAGCGAAGCCTTCAACACCATAAGGTAAAGCAACGATAGCACCTTTGTCGGTTACTTTCAATACGGTACCTTCATGCACTGAGTCGATAGTGAAGATAGTTTCGAAAGTATCCCAAGGGTTTTCTTCCAGTTGTTTGTGACCTAAGCTCAGCTTGCGGTTTTCAACATCAAGTTCCAGTACAACCACGTTCAGTTTTTCACCAACTTTAGTGAATTCGTTAGGGTGGTTAACTTTCTTAGACCAAGAAAGGTCAGAGATGTGGATCAAACCGTCGATACCGTCTTCCAGTTCAACAAACACACCGAAGTTGGTCATGTTTTTAACTGTAGCTACGTGCTGCGTGCCGATAGCATATTTCTCAGCAGCGTGTTGCCATGGATCAGGCGTTAATTGTTTAATGCCTAATGACATTTTGCGCTCGTCGCGGTCTAATGTCAATACCTGAGCTTCAACCTCATCACCTACTTTCAGGAATTCCTGAGGGTTACGCAGGTTTTGTGACCATGACATTTCTGATACGTGGATCAAACCTTCAACACCAGGGATGATTTCCAGGAATGCGCCGTAATCAGCAACGGTAACAATTTTACCTTTAACTTTTGAACCTACAACGATGTTTTCGTCAAGCGACTGCCAAGGATGTGGGGTCAATTGTTTCAAGCCAAGGGCGATACGTTTTTTCTCGTCATCAAAGTCAAGCACCACCACGTTGATCTTCTGATCAAGTGACAATACTTCTCTCGGATGCTCGATACGGCCCCATGAAATATCGGTAATGTGCAGCAAGCCGTCAACACCACCAAGGTCGATGAATACACCGAAGTCGGTAATGTTTTTAACTGTACCTTCCAGTACCTGGCCTTTTTCCAATTTGGCCACAATTTCAGTTTTTTGGTTTTCCAAATCGTCTTCGATCAGCACTTTGTGCGATACCACTACGTTCTTAAACTCGTGGTTGATCTTAACAACTTTGAATTCCATTGTTTTGCCCACATAAACGTCATAATCCCTGATTGGTTTAATGTCGATCTGTGAGCCTGGTAAGAAGGCTTCAACGCCCATTATATCTACGATCAAGCCACCTTTAGTTCTGCTCTTAACAAAACCGGTGATGATCTCGTCATTTTCCAATGCGGAATTAATTCTTTCCCATGATTTTTGTGTTTTCGCACGTTTGCGCGAAAGTACCAACTGACCGTTAGCATCTTCCTGCGACTCAACAAAAACTTCAACTTCGTCACCGATCTTCAGATCAGGTGTATCACGGAATTCAGAAAGAGAAACTAAACCATCCGATTTAAAACCGATGTTTAATACTACGTCTTTACTGTTAACATTTACAACTGTACCGGTGATGATTTCGCCTTTGTTGATAGAGCTGAAAGTTCCATCATACAATTTCTCTAATTTCTCACGCTCGGCATCGTTGTAATTGCCAAATTTTTTGTCGTCAGCATCCCAATCGAAGTCTTCGTTTGATGATGTGATTTTTGATTTGATCTCTTCGATCGATAATGAATCAGCTTCTGATTCAATAGTCTCTTTTTCTGCGGTTGCCGTAACTGCGTCGAGCTCAGCTTCCTTCGCTTTTAATTCTTTTTCTGCTTCTTGTTTTTTTGCCAAAATAAATTTTCTCCTTTTCCCAATACAATTGGGACTGCAAAGGTACGGATATATTTTTGACTAATAAAAAATATTTTACTCTTAAATGCTGGTTTTTAGGCGCTTTTGTTGGCTTTTTGTAAGGTTTTTATAGATTGATACTAACTATCACCTGCTCGATGCTGCAAACAATGTCCTTAAGTTAAGGAAATCTCGTTTCAATTAGTGCTCCGTGTTGACTCACCCGAAAGCGCTACGCTGTTCTGCCCTCTCTACCGCGAGCGGTAAAGAGGGCAAAAAGAAATCAAAAATCCCCTCTTTAAACGAAGCTTAGAGAGGGTGGTCGAGCGAAGCAATGACCGGGTGAGTCAATTAGGCGACTTGCTTTACTCAACGATATTGCGCTGACAGTACGTCATGAATTGGTTGATAGTAACTCTGATATATAATCAAAAATCGACATGAAATCAACCGAAGTAGCATTCCGGTATGCCGTTATCAGGCTGGTCATCCGTTCTTCCTGAGCAGGTGTAAAAGGATCTTTCCAAACCCGCATGCAGATGCGTTTGAGCGCGTAAGTTATCTTGTCGTTTTGGGCATATGTTTCTAAATAACGGCTTGTTTTAAAGTCCGCGAAGAATTTAAAGAAGCGATCGGTTTCCTTTAAGCCTGAGAAGTTAAGAAACTCCTTTACAACTTCCGTATTGCAGGAATCCAAATGATTATAGAAATCGTCCGTGGAAACTTTACCCGTAGTGATCAGTAGGTTATCCAATATGATCTCCAACGCTATATGCCCCAGAAAGAACGGTTTTACAGGTGAGCCTTCTATAGCGGGAGCCAGCAAATTTTTTAAAGCATGCAAACGAGCCGTGAAAAATCCAGAGGAGTGAAAAAAACGATCGACCTCCAGGTGTTTTCGCCAGCCTAATATAATATCGTTAATGTTTTTATCAGGGTGCTTAAGTTTTTCAGGATGGATAATGATACTCTTATCCGCATTTTTCAAAAGATCGGGCAGTACCGTACCTAGTGTGTGGTAACAGTTGGTGGTGTCCCTGTCGAAATAAAAATGCGATAGAAAATTCATAAATCTTCACTTTCTGCCAAATTAAAGCCTGCTTAAAGTACACAAATTATCCGACTATTGTTTAAGATGAACGTAAAAAAGAGATTTTCGGCTATTCTGTTATCTTTGCAGTCCCGATAACTATCGGGATAATACGAATACGATGAATTTTGTTGAAGAACTACGCTGGCGCGGCATGCTGCATGATATAATGCCCGGAACCGAGGAATTACTGAACAAGGGTATGGTAGCAGGCTATATCGGTTTCGACCCCACGGCCGATTCGCTGCATGTGGGCAGTTTGGCCCAGATCATGACGCTGATCCATTTTCAACGCGCTGGTCATAAACCTTTTGCATTGGTTGGCGGCGCTACCGGTATGGTGGGCGATCCGTCAGGAAAATCTGCTGAGCGTAACCTATTATCAGAAGATGTTTTGCGGCATAACCTGGCGGGCATACAGAAACAACTGGAGAAATTTCTGGATTTTGAGTGCGGTGCCAACAGTGCCCAGATGGTGAATAACTATGACTGGTTTAAGAATTATACCTTCCTGAATTTTATCCGTGATGTTGGTAAGCATATCACTGTAAATTATATGATGGCCAAGGATTCGGTGAAGAACCGTATCAGCGGCGATACTGGTATGTCGTTTACTGAATTTACCTACCAATTGGTGCAAGGCTATGACTTTTACTATTTGTGGAAGCATAATAATTGCGCCCTTCAAATGGGGGGCTCCGATCAATGGGGGAATATCGTCACGGGAACCGAATTAATCCGCCGTAAAGATGGGGGAGAAGCATTCGCTTTGACCACGCAGTTGATCAAAAAGGCTGATGGAACTAAGTTCGGCAAAACCGAAGGCGGTAATATCTGGCTTGATCCGGCTAAAACATCGCCTTATAAGTTTTATCAGTTCTGGCTGAATACAACGGATGAGGATGCTAAAGCATATATCCGGATATTTACCTTATTCGATAAAGAAACAATCGAAGCCATAGAGACCGAACACAACGCCGCGCCTCACCAGCGAGCTTTGCAAAAAGCTCTGGCGAAGGATATTACTATCCGTACCCATGGCGAGAAAGAATACGATAAAGCCATCCAATCATCTGAATTCCTATTCGGTAATACCGGTATTGAGTTTTTGAATGAACTAACCGAGGATGAGGTATTGGGTTTATTTGAAGGCGTACCTAATTTCAATATTGCATTAGATGAACTCTCATCTGGTATTAATATTGTTGACTTGCTTGGGGCTAAAACATCAGTTTTCCCTTCAAAAGGCGAGGCCAAGAAGATGATTCAGGGTGGTGGTGTAGCTATTAACAAAACTAAAGTAGGCTCGGCTGATGATATTTATAATGCGGACTATCTTATCGGGGGTAAGTTTATCGTAGCACAAAAGGGCAAGAAAAACTACTTCCTCATTATAGCAACTTAAACGAAAAACTTTTAAATATAAAATACAAGGCAGGGGGTGATAAATCCTCTGCCTTTATTATTTTCGTGAACTTTTTTACTGATTCCGAAGTTTTTAGGCTAACTTTCTTCAGTTTACTTCGAAAAGTAATAGCATCAACCTATGATTAATGTGCGATTGGTTTACATCTTCTTTTTTTTGTTTTTTGGAAGCGCATTTGCCAGTGCGGCAGCGATCAAAAACGATAGTCTTCTCGCTATACTAAACAATAAGGATGCAGCTGTAAAGAAACGGGATCTGATATTTTATCTCCGTTTTGAATTTGGCGATATGCCTCAGAAAGATCTTTTGCAAGCCCGGAATGAAACGGTGCAAATATTACAGTCGGCAAATGAACCCGACAGGGAAGGTTTGATCCTTTTTATTGATGGGATATGTCAGTACAGAGAAAGGAAATATTCCGATGCCCAAACCACTTTTCTAGAGGCAATACAAAAAGCGGATCAGAATGAAGATCATTATTTATTATATGCCTGTTTTACCCATCTGGCTTTTATAACAAATGAGCACGGAGATGAGATAGAAGCTATATCCGATTACAGAGCAGCCAAAAAAGAAGCAACAATTGTTGATGATGCTTACCTTCAAATAGTAATAGATATTAACCTTTCAGATATCTATTACAGGAATAAAATGTTTAATAACGCATTGTTTTATCTTAATGAGGCACAAACGCTGATATCTTCAAATAAGGTTAAAATGCAGCGGTTGGAAAACAGTGTTAATAATAACAAGGCAGAAGTTTATTATCAGCTTAAAGATTTTGATTCGCTCAAAAAATATAACAGGCTTTTACATAAAGCGAAGGAAGGCAGCATCGGCTTGTACACTTTTCAAAAAAGGACGGATTATTACTTACAACTCTTGCAGAAAAAATATTCTGAGGTAATAACAACAATTGGTGCATTACGTAAGGATAGCTTGTATCACTTTGATATTATTGATGATAATATTCTTGCTGATGCTTATTTCCAATCCGGGCAACTGGACTCGGCCAAATCGGTTGTTCAACGATTAATTGGTAATAGCAAGGATAAGAACCATACCGAGTTAAACTTGTACCTGTATAGGCTTTTGGGTGATATAGAAAGCGGAAAAGATAATCCGAAGGGGGCAGCCATTGCCTATAAAATGGCCTTGCTGGAGTCGGTTGAGCAATTAAAGAGGTTAATTGATGTTGGTTCTGTGTCGTCGCAGATCAGCATAGACCAGGTTCAGTATTCGTATGCGCTTCGGACCGAAACGTTGAAACGCGAGCGCCTTTGGCTTATTTACATGGTAAGCGTGGCTATCCTGTTGATAATTTTCGGCGGCTTGCTTTACTACAATGTCCACCGTAAAAATTACTATGAGAAACTGCTATTCGAGTCAAAAAAGAATGAAATAGCCTTTATAAATTCACATGAGGTCAGGAGGCATTCGTCCAATCTGATGGGTATTGTGCAGATGATTAACCACGGAGATAATAAATACGAAAATTTTGTTGAAGCCGAGAAATATCTTCAAAGCGAACTTAACAACCTGGATAACGCAATAAAAAATATTTCGAGCAAACTGAATAACTAAAAACTACAAATCGCTAAGCAGTTCGAGCTTTTTCGCGTTATATTCTTCCTGCGAGATCAGGCCGTTCTCGAATAATGTCCTTAACTTCTTCAGTTTTTCCGTCAATTCATCCTGTTTGGGAATTTCATGCATCGGAGGCGCAGCTACAACAGGGGCTGGTTGAGGTTCCGGCGTAGGAGCAGGTGTCGGTGTAGAAGCAACAGGCTGCGACTGTGTGTTTGAGCGTTCTCCAAAGTTAAAGGAACCTGATTCGGCCCGTTTTTCCTCCAAATCGCGCTGGCGGCGGGCTTCGCGTTCATCTTCTTTGCGCTGCTGGGCATATTGGTATAACTTGCGGGCTTGAACTTTAGGTAAGTAATCAACACCCATTTCGCCGCCGTTGGTAGTTTTTACCGTGAAAATGGCGCCGATGATCTCTTCCTTTATCAAAACATCAACAATGTCTTTCCAAACAAAATCAATGAACTTTATGGACAAACCCAGATTTGCCGGGGTGAAAAATAATACGCGCTTATTGGTCAGTGCGACGCAATCGGGTAATATATTTACCAATGGTTTTTTTTGAGTTGCGATATAAATAATTTCTTCTCCTGCGGTAAGCAGGTCAACCAGCCGGGTATAAACTTTCTCCACAGCCTTCTGATCTTGCTGGTCGTTTAAAAATTTCTCGATCATCTTAATATTTTTTGTTGATGCACGTCAAAAATAATAAATATCTGTTAGTTACATGTTAAGACCACGGATTTTACGAATTGTTTCGGATTGCACGAATTACGCTATCAGCAGGTTGCACCCGCGGATATCCGAATTATCAAAACGACCTAATGCTTCAAATGAGCCATTTTTATAAATTTTTCCCAGGTCTTGCGTAGCGATGAATGAACAAGAGTTGATGTTAGCGAGGTCGATCACGTTGATACCGCCGGTTTTGTCGTTATCCAGTATGGTCAGCGGGTCGTTGGTATCACGAGTGATGATCTTCATCCAGGGCGGACAATTGAATATGCCGTTTCCATCTGAATAAGCCTGGGATAACAACTCGGTCATGCCATACTCTGAATGAATTGCATTAACACCAAAGCCCTTGCAAAGCGTTTCGTGCAATTCTTCGCGGATCATTTCTTTTCGGCGGCCTTTCATCCCCCCAGTTTCCATTACAATTAACCCAGGAAAGTTAATTTGATGCTGTTCCACAAACTCGAGTAAAGCAAAAGTGACGCCGATCAGCAGGGTCGGTTTTTTTGCCTTCTGTTGTTTTATTAATTGAGCGAACAGGTCATTATGATTATACAAATAAAAACCGCTATCCGGATTTTCAGATCGTTTTACCAGGTCTTCAGCCATAAAGATCAATGATGAGCCTTCGCGCTCCAGGTAGGAAGGAAGCAACGCAAGAACGCAATAGTCCCGTATATCGCCATAAAACAAATCAAACGCACGGCGGAAACTTTCTTCGTACCAACTTACGTCGGTCACCAGGTGGCGGCTATTGATCATACCTGTCGTTCCGGAACTGGTAAAGGTAACCTGTACTTTATCAGTGCTGCTTAATACATCATGCGATTTAAAGAAGCTGATGGGCAGGAAGGGGATTTTTTCGACGCTGTCGACCGCATCGATATCCGTTTTTAGATTGGTGATGAACTCCTTGTAAACCGCACAATTTTGAGCCTGGAAGCGAAATGCCTGCAAAGCTGTTTCAGTAAATTGCTGATTACAGCTAATTGAAAATACTTGCTGCTTGTCCGGGCGAATCATTGCGCAAAGATAGGTGAATGTGCAGATGTGCCGATATGCGAATGTGCAGATTATTGACGAGACACATTTGCACATCTATTCATTTGCACATCTGCACATTCACACATCCGCACATCAAATCCGCAAGTTCCGGGTTTTAAATAAGACCGGGTAACAGGAACTTTGGTCATCAAAACATAATACTATGAGCAATTTTAAAATTGTACCGCTTTCAAAAAGTTATGTACAGCATATCCGAGAGGTAAGAAAAGATGATTTTGGGCATGATGTGATCGAGCAGGTCGCAACAGGTTCAGGGCCATGCAGGGTGTCGCTAAAACCGTTTGAAAAAGGCGTTGATAAACGTCTATTATTTACACATACACCGTTTGAAATAGATAATGCCTACAATCAACCGGGGCCGGTGTTTATTAATGCTGATGATGTGGACGAATACGCTGATATTTATCGCTTCCCACCCGAAATTAAAGCAAATAAGCAAAGTTTCCCGATTACATTGATTGGCTATAATGATCAGCAGATGATGGCATTAACCAAAATGGTTGGAGATGGCGATGTGGACGAAATGATAACCGAAATATTTGACGCTCATCCGAATGTGGCTTATTTGCATGCGCGCAACTCACAGGCTTGCTGTTTTATCTGTAAGATCGAACGTATCTATTGATTTATGATGGTTTATTGAAACAAGAAGGCGTTTCTTGGGGTTTGATACTATTATAAGAATATTATTAAATATCATTCCTATGAAAAAGTTAAGTTTTTTAATCATTCCTGTTTTGCTGAGTTTCATTATTGTAATGACCTCGGCTGCACCAGTCAACGGTGATAAGGAAACCGAACGGATACATAGTGCATCCAACGTTCTGAAGGACTTTGGCGCCATGAAAGAAGGCATACCCCATAAACTGATATCAGAATACGAAGGTGTAGTGATTATTCCAAGAACAATTAATGCAGGATTTGTTGTTGGCGCCAAACGCGGCAAGGGCATAGCCATCGTAAAAATGCCTGATGGTAAATGGAGCGACCCTGTATTTGTTACCCTAACAGGTGGTAGTATCGGCCCGCAGATCGGTGTTCAGTCAGTTGACCTGGTGCTGGTTTTTAAGCATAAAGGAGCATTGGCAAAAGTGAAGAATGGCGATGTGACCATCGGGGGCGATCTTGCAGCATCAGCCGGTCCGGTCGGTCGTGCGGCATCAGCTAATACCGATTACAAGTTTGAGGCCGAAGTTTATTCCTATTCCCGCAGCCGCGGTCTATTTGCCGGTATTACCATCAATGGATCGAGCTTGTCGATTGACAAAGATGCCAATCATGCTTATTACGGCCAAGGAATGAGCGCCCATGATATCTTCGAAACCACTAAAAGTAATACGGTTGCGGTATCGCACTTAAAACAAACGCTCGCTAGCTTGTAAACCTAATTTGAAGAGAAAGACGCCCGCCAATTCTGGGCGTCTTTACTTTGAAAAAGCTTTTTTTGTTAGCACGCCTGACAAAGCAGCCATGCCACCGGCCAGCCCGCCGATGAGTGCAGTGATCAGCAACAACAAAATCCATTGATGGGGGAGTGGAAATAGTTGAATTACGCGGCTGGCCAATATGTTGTCATTCGGAATGCTTTTTATTAGCGCCAGTATGATCCACAAAACGAATATCGCCCCAAAGCCCGACCAAAATGCTTTGCCCGATGTTTTACCAATAAACAATGCGGCTAAAAATGCAATCGCTGCAGCCACCCACCACGGGAGGAAATAGCTGCTGATGAAGGACAAGATGAGTATAATGAGGAATAACATATTTATTTACCGCTTAAAGTTAATGTGGATTTTACCCTGTCCGACTTTTCATCCGGCGACTGTAAAAACAATAGTTCATTCAATTTCCCGTCCCGCCAGGTGCTGAACATGTCTTCATAATAATAACTGCCCGGATTGCCCGATTCTCCGCCTGGGAATACGCCATAACCTTTTACCTGCGGCCCCATTTGCACCACCATCCGCCATGACGGGCCATTATTCGATTTCAGCGCATTGATTACACCGGCTCTGCCGCCCGCAGAAAAATTGCCGGTGCCAAAGCCCGGAAGATTTGCAAGATGGTTGATAGATGTTTCTTTTATTAATCCCCATTGCCATTTGTCTCCCGGAGGGCCGTTTTTTTGTATCAGCTGACTTACAGCGTCATGAAAGGAGTGGGTTACAATATCAGCACAGGTCTCTTTTTTGTTTGTTGACGGATCATCAAACCATTTGGAATTGGGTTCAGTAAGTAATAATTTTTCCGTGCGATCGTAAGATGGGTATTTTAGGTACAAGCCTTTAACATCAAAGTTATTACGCCAAACCATATTGTAAAAATTGTACCACCAATTGTCAAAAATACTGGCGCCAATGGAATTTGCTTCGTAATGTTTATCCCAGTTTTTTATTATTTCGAGCGCCTTCTGTTGATTGTTATCCAAATTCGACGGATCGAGATATTTAAGCATCGTCGGCAAAACATCCTGCGCCAACATGCTGTAGTTGTCCATCTGCATAATTCGCATACTGTCAACTGTAGCTTTTTGCATTACGGTAAGCTTATCATTGATGCGTTTTCCGCGGTAGTATTGTTCAAAACGCCAGTTGATAAAGTAAGGATAAGTTTGATCTGTAGAAGATTGATTGGCCGAACTTACAAAACCTCTTGGTGGATTTTTCACGGTCGGATTTTGGTCGTAAGGTATCCATCCCTGCCAGTCATTGGCCGGATCACTTCCATCCAAAATAAATTTACCTTGATCTTTAAATTTAAGCGGTAGTTTGCCGTTGGGAGTGATAGCAATATCCTTATCGCTGCTCGCGAAAATGAAGTTTTGCGCAGGTGCAGTAAAATAAGTCAGCGCTTTGCGGTAATCATCATAATTCTTTCCCCTGTTAAGCAGGTAGAAGGTCTTAAATTCATTCGATTCATCATGCGCTATCCATCGTAAGGCATCGCCAATGGGAATGTTTTCATGACCTTCCTTTGGTTTCTGCGAGGCATTGTCATACACCACCGGCCCGTGATGTGTATAAATTACCGTATCATAAACAGGTTTTTGTCCCCTGATTTTGATTATTTCAACACGCTTGGAGGTTTTATTCCAGTGGTTATTATACCAGTACTCATTTTTTGTATTATCCTTGAATTTTACCTGGTACCAATCCAACACATCGGCATCCACATTGGTAACGCCCCAGCTAATTTTTTGGTTATAACCGATTACAATACATGGTGCGCCAGGCAATGAAACACCATAAACATTAACTGTTGGTGATACCATTTGCAACTGATACCAGATAGAAGGGAAAGTTAAATTCAGATGCGGATCATTAGCTAATATCGGATAGCCTGAAGCTGATTTATTCCCTGCAACCGCCCAGTTGTTGCTGCCGATTCCGGGTACGCGTTCTTTGGGCTTGATGGTATCGGTCATCAATGTAATGAAATCCTTCGATGGCTTTGGAATTGGTAAAGGATTGAAATTCCATTTTGTGCCAACGGGAATGATCGGGTCTTCGTGGAACGGGTAATCAGGGAAAAGATCATTAACGTCCTTCACGCCAAACCGCTTCAGGTCGTTAGTCATAGCAAACTGGTCCGACCCGCCTGCCAGTGTTTCCGACATCAGTTTAAGCAGGTAAGCGCAATTGATCGGCTTCCATTCTTCAGGCGCGTAGGCGAGCAATTTGAACTCAATAGGATAATCGCGTTTATCCAAATGATGGATATAGCTGTTTACCCCATCGGTATAAGCTTGTATCGCCACTTTCATCACCGGGTCTTTCATAATGCCCTTTAAAGTATTTTCGGCACCGTAGGTCATGCCCATGCGGCGATGGTATCGGTCGACGGCTAAAGCTTTAGGTCCTGCGATCTCAGAAAGACGGCCCGCCGCGCTGCGGGTCTGGATATCTAACTGCCAAAGGCGGTCGCGGGCGGTGATATAGCCTTGCGCATAATACAGGTCGTGGTCATTCTCTGCAAAAATGTGCGGTATGCGGTGTTCGTCAAAACGTATCGTTACTTTTCCCTGTAAACCCTCCAGGTGCAGGTTTTCTTCTGGTTTGATGTTTTTGCTTTCAGCGTTTTGCCAGAAACCGGAAACCGGATTAAGGAATTCGCCAATGGGAGGGATGTCGCCAAATTTGGTTTGCAATGCCCAAATTAACAATAAAGTAGCAGCGATGGAAAATAAGGCTTTAAAGAGTTTCATCAGGTTAGATTAGCCTTGAGCAAGATAAGTAAAATACACGACAAGACACGATTTTAAGATTTAAAAAGATACGATTTAAAAACTCTGCCGGATAAGAATTTTATAGGGTGTTTTTTTAAATTTACCTAAGGTTACTCATCTTAAAAAAACACATGACAGTACAGGAAATAATGGATGATTTGAAGGCGCATGGCAGCGACAGCATCAAAAAGATATTACTGAAGCATGGCGTAAAGGAACCTTTTTTCGGCGTCAAGATAGAGTATCTGAAGCCAATACAGAAAAAGGTGAAGATGGACTATCAATTGGCTAAAGACCTTTATGCCACCGGTAATGCAGATGCCATGTACCTGGCCGGCTTAATTGCCGACGATGCTAAGATGACTAAAGATGATTTGCAGGCATGGGCCAAACAAGCAGTTTCAAACAATATCAGCGAATATACAGTACCCTGGGTGGCTACGGGAAGCGAAATTGGGTTTGAGCTTGCATTGGAATGGATTGATTCGCCTGAAGAATATATTGCTGCATGCGGATGGTCGACATTAAGCAACCTGGTATCACTCAAGCCTGATAATGAATTGGATATAGCTGAATTAAAACGTCTTTTGGCAAGAGTGTCCAAAACAATTCACACGTCTCCAAACCGGGTACGCTCAACCATGAATGGATTCCTGATCGCTTTGGGGACTTATGTTACAGCGCTGACGGAAGAAGTCATCGCGGCAGCAAAAGACATAGGCGTTGTAATAGTAGAAAAAGAGGGGACAGCCTGCAAAGTGCCGGATGCCATTGAATATATTATGAAGGCAAAGAATAAAGGCGTGCTTGGTAAAAAGAAAAAGATGGTGAAATGCTAACACGATTTAGGGATTTGAACACGATTTCTAAGATTTAAAAGATTGCCACGATGTTAAATCACGGCAATCTTTTAATATCGTCTTATCGTGTTAATCTTAAAAATCCTTAAATCGTGTTCAAATAGTGTCATTATTGAGGACGAACTTTTACCATGAACCTGTTTTTGCCAAATGTTGTAGTGTCGGTGGTGGTAAGATCAAAGTAATAGCCGTGGTGGACAGTCAGATCCAGAGAATCCTTCCTTAATCTGTCCATTAGCCATACATGATATTTGGCTGGAATAGAATCGCGTTGGACCAAACTCAATTTATACACTGCGGTTGATTTACCATGAACATCCAGTTTAATGCAATCGCCACGTCGTCTTAATGGAAGCATATTTACCGACAAAGGTATGCCGTCACTTGATAAGCTCGATAAGCTCTCTGCACCAAAACCCTGTAAATAAGGAGCGTCCTGGCCAGGTACATAGGCTGCGCTTGCTTTTGGTGTAAAATAGATAACAATATTATCTTTATTGATGGTGTCTTTTTTAAGTTCGAGCTTTATAAAACCCGAAACATTCATAATAGAATCGCCTGCTGCGGCATTGCCCGGAGCCAACGAATTGGTGATAGTGGTAACTGCGGTAGCGCTCGCCGGTGTTTTTGATTCAGGCGCTAGTGATGCATCTTTTTGGCATGAGGAGAACCAGGTTGCCAAAACTACAATAAGGGGGTAAATCAACTTTTTCATCTTCACTGACTAGTATTAGCAGACCGTGATTTCGATCTGACAACATGTTATACGCAGCTGATTTGAAAAGAGTTATATGTTATTTGTTTTAGTGGTTGAATTGTTAAGTGTGAGTGGTTATATCGGTTGTCTTAATCACCGAATAGGCTGATTAATGAATCGCAATATTCATTTATGCGGCATTATTTAACATAATCAACCACTTAACCATTCAACCCAATCAACTACCCTTCGAAATCCAGCTTTTTTTGAAATCTGATGGGTTTTGACCTACGACCCTGTTAAACAGCTTGTTAAAGTAGGAGAGACTCTCAAAGCCAACCGCATAGCACGTTTCTGTAATGTTTTTGTCCTGCATGAGGTGATTCTTGGCCATGTCTATCCGGTATTGATTCACAAAGTCGGTAAAAGTCATGTTGGTTTGCCTTTTAAAATACCGGCAAAATGCGGGTGTAGTTAAGTGTACTTTGTCGGCCACCACGTTGACATCAGGCTTGCGGTTATAGTTGGCGTCGATGTATTCGTAGATGGCGCCCATTCTGATCTTATCCTTTAAAAAGAACTGGATACTTAGATCTTCATCGTTCAAAAGTTCATAGTCTTTTGCATTGGCTAAAGTTTGAAAGATGCTAATCAGCTCCAATAATTGCCGAAATGAACTAAGCTGGTGAAGCTGTTTTAGCTTGTCCGCTACTAAGGCTTTGGTATCAGCTCCAAAAGCAACACCTGATGAAGATTTTTTGAATAACTGTTGAATGGTTAAAAATTCGGGCGCCATGCTAATGGCTGAACCTAAGAAGTCGCTGCGAAGTTGTATAACCACCTGGTGGTAGTCGCTGCGCAGACGGTAATCAAAATTGAGATGGGGGATATTGCTGCCGATAAAAACAAGGTCGCTTTGTGTATAACCCGAAATATGCGAGCCTACATGCCTGATGCCGGCATCCGCTTCAACATATACCAGCTCAATTTCGGGATGGTAATGCCACAGAAAAGTATTGCGCAAGCGGGGAGAAAACAGCTTGAACGACTTTCCCGGCTCAAACTCCACTTTCTCTAATTGGATCTCGTTCATTTTGTATTGCCCGATTGAGTAAATCTAAAATTAATAAATATGTCAATATAGAGCAAATATTGGTTATTGTAAAGAACAAATGCCCTTTATAATCGCCCTACTTTTGATTTGTAAACCAAGATATAAACAGCATATGGAAAATAAAACAATGGCACCAACAATGACGCCAACCATGAGCCCCGAAAATGCACATAAAGAAATCCCCGGCAATCCCTCGACGGCAAAATCAAGTCAGCTTAGATTAAATGACCGCAGTAACGGTAAACCATTGCGTGTGCTAAGTGAAGATGACTGGAAATTTTGGATCGAAAACGGTTATGTGGTGATAAAAAATGCGGTGCCAAGAGAACAGGCACTACGCCTGGCTAATTATTTATGGGAGTATGAAGACAAAGATGCCAACGATATAGAAACCTGGTATAAGCGACCTAATGCTCAAATGCAAATGACGGAACTGAACAATACGGGTATGGTTGAAATTTATAACCACCAGTATATGTGGGATAACCGCCAGTATCCAAGGGTACATGATGCTTTTGCCGATGTGTGGGGAACGGATAAATTGTGGGTGACCATTGACCGTGCCAACCTGAACTTTCCATTAAGACCCGGCTTTGAATACAAGGGTTTTATTCATTGGGATTATGACCCCGAAACCAAGCCGCAAAATGTGCAGGGCGTATTGGCGCTGGCTGACCAAACAGATGAAAATATGGGCGGTTTTCAGTGTATACCTGAATTGTACCGCACTTATGATACCTGGAAACTGACACAACCCGAGGACCGCGATCATTATAAACCCGATACAACAGGCTTTGAAATTGTGAAAGTAAAGCTTGAAGCCGGCGATCTGTTGATATTTAACAGCCTTGAACCGCACGGTATCCGCGCCAACACCAGCGGTAATAAAGTGCGCATTGCCCAATACATTGCCATGATGCCTGCACAGGAAGAAAATGAAGAACTGCGTCAATGGCGGATCAACAGCTGGCAAAGCCGCGAAGCGATGCAAGGTTACGCCTTCCCCGGCGACCCGCTTGAGCGTGAAAAGAAGAATCCGGTTGCTGAATTGAGCCCGCTAGGGAGAAAATTGTTAGGACTCGATAAATGGTGACACGATTGTAAGATTTGTAAGATTACCATGATTGATTTTAAATCTTTAATCATGGTAATCCCTTAAATCCCTTAATCGTGTAATGTCATTCTTCATGCAAACTCCACCTGTTGCCATCAGGGTCTTTTATAGAAGCAAATTTACCCCAAGGGGTTTGGTCAATTTTCCCAACTTCGATGCCTTTGGCATTTAGTGACTTAATTTCTTCATCCATGTTGTCAATATGGATCACAAAACCCTCTATGCTGCCGGGTTTTAGTTGCGGAAACCAGGTAACTAAGGTAATTGACACCGCTTCCTGCCCGGGCAAGGCCAGTTGAACCCATTTTTGTGTTTCAAAAGGCGCTTCGACCAATAAATTGAAACCTAATTTCAGGTAGAACTGTTTAGCTGCTTCCTGGTCGGTAACCGGGATAGAGATGATAGAGATAGCTTTCATGATGATTTATTTTTTATTTCGTTGATTTAAAAGGTTTTCCAGGCTTTGCAGCTTTTCCTTCCAGAACTGTTCAAAATAAGTGATCCATTGCTTTACTTCATCAAACCCAGCTGGATTTAACTCACAGTAACGTTCCCGCCCTTCTTCGCTTATCTGTATAAAACCCGCTTCATAAAGTACTTTTATGTGCTTAGATACAGCCGGGCGACTGATATCAAAGTTATCAGCAAGTGAGTTGATAGACAACTTTTTGTCGGTCAGCAGCATTAATATTTCACGGCGATGAGTGTCTGCAATCGCCTGAAATGGGTCTGTATTACGCCTTGTCATAAGAATATTTTTCTAAAACTTGCCCAAAACGGCGTGGGATACCTTTTTTCCATCCGTTTTCCATGAAGACGCTGGCGACAAAGTTTTTCCAGCCTTTAAAGCCCTTGTGTTCCAGCACCATTCGAGTGCCGTCAGCTTCAGCAGTAAGCGTCCAGGTCAGGACGGTATCTAACCCAATTACGCCCGGTCTGGGGCCGCCTTGCCATGAATAAACCAGTCTTTGATTGGGAACAATTTCCAGGACCTCGCAGTAAACAATGCCGTCCCACCCCATTTTTGGCATTGGTCTGCTATGAAATTGAAACTTGTGGCCTACAATTGGGAGAAAGTCATTTTTCATAAACCATTGATTGATTAAAGCTGGATCGGTTAAGCATTCCCATACCTTTTCGGGCGGATGAGGAAAATACCACTTCACAGTAAGGTCTCTTTGCATAATATGTAACTCGTTAGTTACGCAAATGTATATGTAACGTTTGAGTTACGCAAATTTTTGTTTTAAATTTTCAATGGGTAGTTTTGGCCATGATCGATTCTTTCATCAATTTCCTCCGTTTATTTAAAAATATATCGGATGCTGATGCCGAACTTATCAGGAATGAAATAAGTTTTAGGAAAGTGGATGAAGGCGAAGTTTTGTTTGAAGAGGGCCACGTTTGCCGCGAAATGTTTTTTATCTGCAAAGGCGTGCTCCGCATTGTCGCTCAAAACGATAAGGGGAATAAAATGACCTATTTCTTCCTGAAAGAAAATCAGTTTTGCAGCATACTGAATAGCTTTAATAATAACATCCTTGCTCCAGAAGGTATCGAAGCAGCCTGTGATGCGGAGTTGATAGTACTGAAAAAGCAAAAACTATTAGGCCTGTACGAAAAGCTACCCTATCTTAAAGAGTTGATCACCGGTATAACTACGCAATCCTTATTAGAAAAAATAAATGTGCGCAATTCTTATTTAGGAGAAGACGCAGCTACCCGGTACCGTAACTTCCTGATGCGTCAGCCCGACATCGCCCTGCGTGTCTCATTAAGCGATATAGCTTCTTACCTGGGTATCACCCAGCAATCATTAAGCCGTATCAGAAAAAATATGCGGTAAATCCTTTTTTTACCATTTGTTAAATGCACCCTCATTAGTGTTGGGGAACTTTGTTTGTCAAAAAATAATAGATCATGAAAGACAAAGAAACATTAACAAAAAGCAGTTTAAGTGGAAAACGTTTAGTTTTAATCGGCGGAACTTCAGGCTTTGGGTTGGCTACCGCAAAAGCAGCAGCAGTAGAGGGCGCTGATTTAATAGTGGTATCGAGCAGGCAAAGCAGTGTGGATAAAGCACTGAATGTGTTACCCGAAGGCACCGAAGGTTACGCAGTTGATATATCCGACGAACAACAGGTGGAAGACTTATTTAAGAAGATAGGTGAGTTTGACCATTTGATCTTTTCTGCGGGAGAGACTTTGCAGATAGGCAACTTAACCGATGTCAACATAGACGATTCGCGTAAGTTTTTCAATGTACGTTACTGGGGCGCTTTAATGGCCGCTAAATATGGTAGCCCGTACATCCGAAAAGGAGGCTCAATTATCCTGACTAACGGTATCGTGGGCATTCGTCCGTGGAAGGGCTGGTCGGTAGCGGCAAGTATAGGTGGGGCAGTTGAATCACTTACCAAAGGTTTGGCCATCGATCTGGCTCCGATCCGCGTGAATGCTGTCTGTGCCGGGATGGTGAAGACCGATCTGTGGAACAACATTCCAGAGGTCGATCGTGAAGCTATGTATAACGAGGTTGGAAGCAAGCTGTTGACCGGCAGGGTTGGAGAGGCTGAGGATATTGCGGAGGCCTACCTTTTCCTGATGAAAGGGAATTATACTACCGGTCAGGTGATTGTGGTTGATGGCGGTAATGTGCTGGTATAAACATATTTTTAATAGAATAAGAAAGCGATGGTCTGGCCCCATCGCTTTTTGTTTTTAATGATTTTCACTTTTTCCGGCGGGCAATCTATTTTATATTAAATTTGGGACGAAGTAACCAGGTGTCTTGTACCTTGTTATTAAAAGAACCTAATTATGAGAAAGTCACTGTTTCTTACTATTTGCTGTTTGTTTATGATATATCACTCGTCTGCACAAGTGCCTGCTCTTGAACGTGTTGAACCCATGTTTTGGTGGACCGGGATGAGCAACCCCGACCTGCAACTGATTGTACATGGAAAAGACATTGCTTTCAGAAGCGTTGAGCTACATTATCCCGGTGTAAAAGTAGTTAAGGTGCATAAAGTGGATAATCCCAATTATTTATTTGTAGACCTACACATTTCTTCTTCCGCATCACCGGGAACGTTCCCGATAAATTTTGTCAAACCTCGGGCAAAGACATTAACATACCAATATGAATTAAAACATCGCGATCATTCTCACGGCAGGGCGCAAGGTGTGACCAACAAAGATTTGATCTACCTGATCATGCCTGACCGCTTCTCAAATGGCGACCCGGGCAACGATTCATTCCCCGACATGCGCGAAAAAGGCATACACCGCGATTCGATGTTTAGCCGCCATGGTGGAGATATACAGGGAATCATCAATCATTTGGATTATTTGAAGGATTTGGGCGTGACTGCTATTTGGCTAACCCCTGTTGTTGAAAATGACGAGCCAAAGGCATCTTATCATGGTTATGCGGTTACCGATCATTATAAGATCGACCCAAGATATGGCACAAATGAATTGTATAAAGAGTTTGTAGAGAAATGCCATAAAATGGGTCTGAAAGTGATTATGGACCTGGTACATAACCATGCCGGGACAGAAGGCTACACGATACGCGATCTACCGATGCGTGATTGGGTGCACCGCTGGCCGGAGTTTACCAAATCGAATTTCAGGGATCAGGCGGTGATGGATCCCTATGCATCAGCGTCTGATCGCAAACAGATGCTGGATGGTTGGTTTGACCGCCGTATGGCCGATATGAATGAGGATAATCCGTTCGTTCAACGCTTTCTTACCCAAAATCACATTTGGTGGGTAGAGTATTCGGGCGTAGATGGTTTCAGATTGGACACTTATCCCTATAACGATCCTGCGTACATGGCTGAATGGGCAAAAGAGGTAAGGAAGCAGTTCCCGAACCTGTCTATTTTTGGGGAGACGCTTGTATGGTCGGTGCCTAACCAGGTGTTTTTTACGGAAGGTAACACTGTAAACAGGGGATTGGATACCCACCTACCCGGCATAACCGACGGCGTATTGAAAGAAGCCATATATGAAGCCTTAAATGGCAAAGAGGGCTGGACGGATGGCGTGAACCGCTTGTATTCCATTTTGGCGCAGGACTTTTTGTACAAAGACCCCACCAGGAACACTATCTTTTTGGATAACCATGACATGAGCCGCTTCTTTTCGATGGTGGGCGAGGATATGACCAAGTACAAATCGGGTATGGCGATGCTCATGACACTACGTGGCGTGCCGCAGATGTATTATGGCGATGAGATATTGATGAAAAATTTCTCGA
Organism: Mucilaginibacter sp.; assembly: GCA_019235595.1. Taxonomy (GTDB): domain Bacteria; phylum Bacteroidota; class Bacteroidia; order Sphingobacteriales; family Sphingobacteriaceae; genus Mucilaginibacter. The sequence continues at coordinate 20,195 of JAFAKI010000384.1, forward strand.
ACCCGGATGGACTTGTGCGCGAGGATTTTCCAGGCGGATGGCCGGATGATAAAGTGAATAAATTCACTGCCGAAGGCCGGAACGAAAAGGAGAATGAAGCTTTTAACTATGTGCGCACGCTGGCCAATTACCGCAAAAATACCACTGCGTTGCAGACCGGCAAATTGATGCAGTATATACCCGAAGAAGGCGTTTATTTGTACTTTAGGTACGATAACCTGAAGACGGTAATGGTTGCCTATAACAGTCGCGATAAGGAACAAACAGTTAAAACAGCGCGTTATTCCGAACGAATTAATGGTGCTTTGAAGGCCAGAAATGTGATCACTGACCAGGTGATAGATATATCCCAATTAACGATTCCGGCAAAGGCAACGTTGGTGCTGGAGCTATTACCGAATAATACACACTAATTAAGATAAAACATCAGCAGAAATAAAGCCAATGACCACTATAAAAGCATGCATTTTTGACCTTGACGGCGTGATCGTCGATACGGCGGTTTATCACTACAAGGCATGGAAACGACTGGCAAATGAACTCGGCTTTGATATAACCGAGGCGCAAAATGAAAACCTCAAAGGCGTGAGCCGTATGGCCTCGCTCGACCTGATCCTTGGTTGGGGTGGAGTAACTAAAACCGAAGCAGAAAAAGAACAGCTGGCCGACCAGAAAAACACCTGGTATGTAGATATGATCAACAAAATGACCCCGGACGAAATTTTGCCCGGTGCAACCGAATTTCTGCAAGCCTGCCTTGACGCTGGATTGAAAACTGCTTTAGGATCAGCCAGTAAAAATGCGGGGATCATACTGGAAAAAACCGGGATCACGCACTTTTTTAATGCGATTATCGACGGCAACAAAGTAAGCAAACCCAAGCCCGACCCGGAAGTGTTTTTAAAAGGCGCTGAGGAATTGAGCATCCCTGCTGAAAATTGCGTGGTATTTGAAGATGCGATAGCAGGTGTAGAAGCTGCGCACAATGGTGGAATGAAAGCGGTCGGAATTGGTTCGCCTCAAGTGCTTACCGAGGCTGATTTGGTGGTGAGTGGGTTAGATAAAATGACTATAGAGAAATTGAAAACATTATAAAACTAATAAAAAGCGATGTCATTTCGAACCTGCGGAGGGGGCCTTTGTTGTGGGTGCAGGTGAGAAAACTTGTACGACTATGCACGACGGATTTGCATATCGCAAAAGTTTTCTCCTCACTCCGGGCACAATCCCACCACATGTTCGTTCGAAATGACATGGTTTACTAGGAAGCATGATAATATTTGATACATATGAAAAACTATATCAAAGTTGATGAGTGGAAGATCATAGAAGAGGGGTTTGAGCCGAAATATAATTTAATATCAGAGAGCCTTTTTAGTCTGGGTAACGGGCGCATGGGGCAGCGGGCAAATTTTGAAGAAGCCTACAGCGGTGAAACACTGCAAGGGAACTATGTTGCCGGAGTATACTATCCCGACAAAACCCGCGTGGGCTGGTGGAAAAACGGTTACCCGGAGTATTTTGCCAAAGTATTGAATGCGGCTAATTGGATAGGCATAGACGTTGTTCTTGATGGTGAGCAGCTTGATCTGGCGAAATGCGAAGTAAGCAATTTCAGGCGCGAATTGAATATGAAGGAAGGTTACCTGAAAAGAACATTCCGCACTAAAACAGCTAAGGGTAAAGAGGCCGATGTAGAAGCCATTCGTTTTTGCAGTATGGCCGATGATGAGACTGGTGTTATACGTTATACTATAACCCCGGTAAATTTCAGCGATTCGGTTATCATCACGCCATTTATCGATGGCGACATCAAAAATAAAGACTCCAATTATGATGAAAAATTCTGGGACGAGGTAACCAAAGGCAGTTGGAGTGACGGCGGTTATGTACAGTTACGCACCAAGAAAACCGGGTTTGAAGTAGCTACCGGCCAGAAGTTTACCGTTTCTCAACATGGATCAATCCAAAGCATCGAGAAAGAAAAATATGTAGCGACTCAGATCATATTAAATGCCGTCCAAGGACAGGCAATCACTTTAACCAAGTATGCCGCAAATATTTCCTCCCAAAATTATCCTGCCGATACTTTGGTAGCCGAACTGGAGAAAACCTTAAACACTATCAGCGCAAAAGGCTTCGAAAAAATGCTGGCCGAGCAAGCTGAAGCATGGGATAAGAAATGGCAGCACAACGATATTATTATCGAGGGTGATGCCTCGGCACAACAGGGCATTCGTTTCAATATTTTCCAGCTAAACCAAACCTACACAGGTGAAGATGATAGACTAAATATCGGTCCTAAATGGTTTACATGCGAAAAATACGGAGGCTCTACCTATTGGGACACCGAAGCCTACTGCGTGCCATTCTATCTGGCTACTGCCGATCAGAAAGTAACCCGTAATTTGCTTTTATATAGATACAAACAGTTAGGTAAGGCCATTGATAATGCGAAATTACTTGGTTTCAAAGATGGCGCTGCACTCTATCCAATGGTGACCATGGATGGTACCGAGTGCCACAACGAATGGGAGATCACCTTTGAGGAAATTCACCGTAATGGGGCAATTGCTTATGCAATATTCAATTATGTGCGTTATACCGGCGATGAACAATATTTGGTGGATTACGGCCTGGAAGTACTCATCGCGATAGCAAGGTTTTGGGCACAGCGGGTAAACTGGTCGGAAGAAAGGCGGCAATATGTAATGCTGGGGGTAACCGGCCCGAACGAGTACGAAAACAACGTCAATAACAATTGGTATACTAACACTATTGCATGTTGGTGCATGCAGTATGCGATTGATGTTGCTTTTAAAGTCAAGTTTGAAAACCCTGAGAAATACAACGCACTGGTAAGCAAAATCAACTTCGATGAGAACAACGAAATATCAAAATTCTTCGATATTATCTCGAAAATGTACTTCCCATACAGTGAAAGACTACGAGTATTTTTGCAGCAGGATGGCTATCTCGACAAAGAGCAAATACTGGTAAAAGACTTGCCTGCAAGTGAACGCCCGCTGAATCAAAAGTGGAGCTGGGATAGGATATTACGTTCCTGCTATATCAAGCAGGCTGATGTATTGCAGGGGCTATACTTTTTTGAAGAGAACTATGATGTCGATACCATCCGCCGCAATTATGATTTTTATGAGCCGAGGACGGTGCATGAATCCTCATTGTCCCCATGTGTTCACGCGATTATTGCTGCCA
>JAFAKI010000389.1 GCA_019235595.1 Mucilaginibacter sp.
AAGTGTATATGTTGGTAAGACGCGACGAGTTTCGTGCCTCAAAGGCAATGATGCACCGCGTATTGAATACGCATAATATCGAAGTGATTTACAATACTGAGGCCAAAGAGATTGTTGGCGATGGACAGGTTGTTACCGGTGTTAAAACGCTCAATAATAAAACCAACGAAGAGAAGACTTTGGATGTAACCGGCTTCTTTGTAGCTATTGGTCACCACCCAAATACTGAGATATTCAAAGGTTGGATTGATATGGATGAAACCGGATATATCAAAACGGAACCGGGATCAACCAGGACAAACATCGAAGGCGTTTTTGCCTGCGGCGACGCCCAGGATCATGTTTATCGCCAGGCTGTTACCGCTGCCGGAACAGGTTGTATGGCCGCCATTGATGCGGAACGGTATCTGGCATCAAAAGAGCATGAGGTGACGGCATAGCAGTGATCAGTTAATCGGTTATCAGTTAACCAGGAAGTACTGATAACTAGTCACCGGTTAACTGATTAACTAATCGCTATTTCAAACAAAAAATACGTATTATTGATTATCAGTACATAAATCATAATACCATGGGAAAAGGCGATCAAAAATCAAGAAAAGGGAAAATTGCAATTGGTTCATTCGGTAAAAGCCGGCCACACAAACTTAAAAAGAAGGTAGAGAAAGCAGAAGTGGCAGAAACCAAGCCCGCAAAGAAATAATCGGAGCCATTCGTGTAAAAGCGAATGGCTTTTTGTTTGTTAGTTGAAGATGTTATAGATGTTAAAGAGGTTATAGAGATTATAGTGGTTGGGTATCTGAGTTTTCTTGACGGTTATTACAAGGATCTCGTCCATACAAGATAAATTGTCCAATTCTGTAATTCTTTCAGCACTTACTACTTCCTAACCTCTACAACGTCTATAACCTTTATAACTTCTACAACCACTACAACCAATCCAACTATATCCACTTTTTTACATGTATTACTAACAGTATAATACAAAATATTTTATCTTCACCGCCTTATAATTCCGTATAAGTAATTATGTATAAAAATATTGCGCTGTCTATCTCAATTCTTTTGATTTGTTTCGGCTTAAATGCCAATGCCCAGGACTCTGATCCTTATATGGGCATAGTTCCGGCCCCGGTTTCTGTTAAAAAAGCTTCAGGTGAGTTTATACTAAGCCAGCAGACCGCTATACTAACTGACAGCCTGAATAATAAAGGAGTAAACTTTTTTACTGAATATCTGCACGGCAAACTGAACCTTCGTAATGAAGCAAAATTAAACTCAGGCGAAAGTGTAGCCAACAGCATTGTTTTTACAGAAAAAGGTACAGAAGGCTTGCCTGATCAGGGTTATCGTCTAACAATCACTCCCCAACAGATCATCGTTGCTGGTAAAGGCGCAGGCCTGTTTTATGCGATACAAACCTTGTTGCAATTGATTCCTGTTGATCATCGCGCAACGATTAAATTACCTTGTGCACAGATCGAAGATTATCCTCGTTTTGGGTACAGAGGATTTATGCTGGATGTATGTCGCCATTTTTTCTCTGTTGAATTTGTTAAAAAGACCATCGATATGATGGCTTATTATAAACTGAATAATTTTCACTGGCATTTAACCGACGACCAGGGATGGCGCATCGAGATAAAAAAATATCCTCGTTTAACTGAAATCGGCAGCCAGCGTGCCCAAACAGTGATTGGCAATTACCACCACCGTACACCACAGCAGTTTGATAATACGCCACATGGAGGTTACTATACACAAGATCAAATACGTGAAGTAGTAAAATACGCAGCCGACAGATATATTAATGTTGTTCCTGAAATTGAAATGCCGGGCCACTCGATGGCTGCACTGGCTGCTTATCCGGAATTGAGCTGCGACCCAAGCAAACCTTACAAAGTTTACGAAACATGGGGGGTAGTTAAAGATGTGTATTGCCCATCAGATAAGACTTTTGATTTTTTGCAGGATGTATTGATTGAAGTGATGGAACTCTTCCCGAGTAAATACATCCACATTGGTGGTGATGAGGTGCCAAAAGATGCCTGGAAAAACTCAGTTTTCTGCCAAAAGCTAATCAAAAAATTAAAACTGAAGAATGAAGAAGAATTGCAAAGCTATTTCATTCAACGTATTGAGAAATTTGTAAACTCAAAAGGCCGTAGCATTATCGGTTGGGACGAGATATTGGAAGGCGGTTTATCACCCAACGCTACCGTAATGAGCTGGCGTGGTGAAGAAGGCGGTATCGCCGCCGCACGACAAAGCCACAATGTAATCATGACGCCAAGCAGCGGTGGTTTATATCTGGATCATGCGCAAAGCCGTGTGAGCGAGCCATTAAGCATCGGCGGCTATACGCCGCTATCAGCTACGTACAGCTACAACCCAACACCTGCGGTTTTAACACCCGACCAACAGAAATTCATTATGGGTGTACAAGCTAATCTGTGGACTGAATATATCGCAACCGAACCAAAATTGGAGTATATGCTGTATCCGCGCCTGCTGGCATTGTCAGAAGTAGCCTGGACACCATTAGCTAACAAGAACTTCAAAGATTTCTCCGAAGTTCGTTTGCCTGGTCAGTTGGCTTATCTGGATAAGAACAACTATAACTATCGCGTGCCGTCAGCAATCGGTACGCAGCAGGATACCATCATGTTTGGCGGTGCATTAAATGTTGCATTGAAGTCACCTGTAGCCGGGGCAAAAGTATACTATACTATTGACGGCTATACTCCCCGCGAAACTGACATAGAATATCACAATCCGACTGCCTACAATGTGCCCCAGGATCAATACCGCGAACTGAAAACGATTGTGATCACCCCGACTGGAAAAACCAGCCAGGCAACACATACAATGGTCTATAACAAGGCGCCGCTGGCACCAGTAGCTTACCAGGGAAATTCACAAGGTTTAAAATATCAGTACGTACAGGGTACTTTCGATAATACCAACGATTTGTCAAAAGCAGCAGTGATTGATAGTGGTATCGCTAAAAGCTTTAACCCTGCCATCCTGAAAAAGAATAATCCGGGCTTTGGCGTAATATATAACGGTTATATACGTATTGATGCTGATGGTCTTTACCAGTTTTCTACGCGCTCGGATGATGGGTCAGTGCTGGCAATTGATGACCAGCCGATAGTAAACAATGATGGCAAACACCCGGTAGCCGAACAAGGCGGCGCCGTAGCATTACAGAAAGGTTATCATAAATTTACGCTGAAATATTTCGATATTGGCTCGGTGAGTGCGTTGAAAGTGTATATGACCATACCAGGTAAACCTAAAGGTGAATTGTCGCCTGATGCATTGTATAATTAATTAGCGACTTAGTGAGTTAGTGAATGATTGATTAAAAAGACTCACTAACTCACTGATTCACTAATTCACTAAATGATTTGAATGAAACAGGGGTTTTATTTATTCGCATTGATTGGATGTCTTCTAACGGCATCAGCTTGTAACCAGGAAGAAAAGAAAGCTTCAGCACCAGTTGCTCCCGCAAAGAGACCGGAATTTGTTGACCCGTTTCGCTTTCATAAACTGATCGAGGTTTCACCCGGTCAGGATTACGATGTGTTAAGCTGGGGCAGGGGATCGGCTACCAAAGGCGCATTCCTGATATTGCACTCAGATTCATCAGCGCAAAAATTCACAACCACTACCGGTGATTTGGATGGCAGTATAATTGACGTGTACAATTCAGATATGGATCTTGATGGCAACCCCGAGATACTGATACAAGCTAAATCAAAGGACACTACCAAATACGCTACTATTTATGCCTATGAGTTTAACAACGGCAAGGCCAATAAGCTTGATTTTCCAAAACTAACCAGCTCGCAACGTAAAGGTTATCATGGGGATGATAATTTCTACATTAAAGAAGGGAAGTTTATGCGTGAGTTTCCGATTTATGACGGGAGTGGTAAAGACGCCAAGCCGACCGGCCAAAAGCGAATACTGGAATACGGCTTACGCGGAAACAACTTCACTGTAAAGCAATTGAGCACCGATTCAACGGATAATAAAACAACTACCACCAAATCAACTGCCACAACCGTTCCTGCAAAATCATCTTCAAAATCTGATAAGAAAGAGGCTACTTCAAAGAAAAAATCGAAGAAACACACTCCTGAGAAGAAAACTAATAAAAAGAAGAAAAAGCATCACAAGAAGCAACAAGAGACTGACGATTCAGACAATTAATGAGATCATATCTTCGGCATTTCTTACGCCGGTTGCATCAAAGTCATTGTTGAAATAGAACCATCCTGTTTTAATCTGGTGATTGTTTTTGACAGAGCTAACTACTCTTTGCAAAAACTCTTTTGAATAAGGTGAGCGGTAAAGATTTGGCACACCATGAAAACGATAGTACACGTTTGAGGTATTTATAATCACATCATCAGGCAATGTTGGGTGGCTCATTCCACAGAATGTGATTTTGTGCTCGGCCAGTGCTTTGTAAACATCCTCTCTCCACCATGTTTCATGACGAAATTCCACCACATTGTTGAATGATGGATTCAAGCTGTTGATGATACGTTCTAAACGTTCATCATCATAGGCCAAACGAGGAGGAAGTTGAAATAATACCGGCCCTAGTTTTTCCTGCAAGCCGTTGTTAATAGTTTCGTAAAAATCCGTGATCATTCGTGCGGAATCATGAAATTGCTTATAGTGCGTAATCGCTTTGGGAGCTTTTACCGAGAAACGGAACTGCTCAGGGCATTTCTGATACCACCCTTGAAGAAATGACAATTGGGGAAAGCGATAGAAAGTAACGTTCAGCTCGACCGTGTCAAAAAAATTGGTGTAGTAATCGAACCAGTTTCTCATCGCCAGTTTTTCCGGATAAAATCTGCCCCGCCAATCTTTATAATGAAAACCCGAACAACCAATATGCCATTTCATACTTATCTATACGATAAATAAGTTTTACAGGCCGTCGATTGTTTTAGCCATTAAATAGCTTATGCCTCTTAATGCTTTTTCCGTTTCTTATCAACACGGCATGGTAAACTGAAGGGACGTCATTAGTCCAGTTTTTGATGATTAGAAATATACCGATGATTTCGATACGGGTGATTATTCCCATGTAAATACAAATATTAAATAATATCACCGAATGGCTTACCGCTATGATTTGTATTAAAGTTGCGAATAATACAAGCGTCCAGAGTTTAGATGAAATCGCGTGGGTAGCAACTTCCTTTCTGAATTTCATAAAGCTGATGATATAACAAGCTGCATCGAGGCCTATAAGAATAAGTATTTGAATCAGGTTAATTTTAAAAAACTCTGGAGCGATAATATAGCATGATGCTACAACCGCAAGCCAAAAGAACTGGTCGACAGCGGAATCCATCCTTCTCATTTTTGGAGTTGAAATACCCAACCTTCGGGCAATTATTCCGTCGAAAATATCGGATATTAAACCCAATGCGATCAGCGTTATAATGACGGCTCTGAAATAAGCGGGCTGTAATAAACTTAAGCCGATAATGATCGCTCCCAAAACGATTCTTGAATAGATGAGTAATATGGGAAGTCGTTTCATTATGCGATAAGGTTTTTAAGTTAAACTTTTGCTAGATAAAGTATTAAATGGTTAATCCGCAAGATCGCACATTTGCGCATAAATTTGCACATTTGTAATCAGCACATTCGCACATCTGTAATGCATTTTCTGTATCCTGCCTTTCTGTTTGCATTAATATCGCTGGTAATCCCCGTTATAATTCATCTTTTCAATTTTCGCAGGTATCAGAAGGTGTATTTCAGCAACGTGCAGTTTCTGAAGGAAATACAGGAACAGCAGGCGTCCCGAAGAAACCTGAAAGAGCGATTAATCCTCGCCGCCAGATTGTTAGCCTTATTGTTTTTGATATTCGCCTTTGCCCGCCCATACATTCCCGGTAAAAATGCCGCCAATGCCGGAAAGCAACAGGTTATAAGTGTTTTTATAGATAATTCTTATTCCATGCAAACCCTCAATAAGGAAGGGACTTTGCTGGATGAAGCCAAACGCCGCGCAAAAGAGATTGCCTCCGCCTATAATATAAACGACCGTTTTCAGCTGCTTACCCAGGATTTTGAAGGTCAGCATCAACGCTTGTTAAGCCGCGATGAATTTAGCGATGCAGTGGATGGGGTAAAGATTAGTCCGCAGAGCCGTAGTTTACAACAGATTGTTAGCAGGCAGCAAAGTTTATTGAATACACAGCAAGGAGCACTTCGGTCCGCCTACGTAATATCCGACTTTCAGAAGAATATGACTGATGGAAAGGCTGTAAAAACAGACGACGGAATACATTTCAGCCTGATTCAACTAAAGGCCAGTGAATTGCCGAATGTGGCGGTTGATTCTGTTTGGTTGCTTACAGCCGTTCATCGCCCTAATGAAAGCGAAAAACTGGTGGTTCGCTTGCATAATTACGCAGGGGAGAAAGCAGAAAAGATACCCCTCAAGTTATTGATCAACAAAGAGCAAAAAGCGTTGGGTAGTTTTACCATCAACCCAAGATCGGTACAAAACGATACGCTATCTTTCTCAGGTCTTCAAAGCGGCTGGCAGCGTGCCGAAATCCAATTGCAGGATAACCCGGTTACTTTCGATAACCAGTTTTATTTTACCTTTAATGTACAGCAGGAATTACCTGTTCTGTTGATCTACGGCGAAACACCCAATCAGTTCCTGAAAGCGGTATTTGATACCGATCCCTTTTTCGCTGCAAAACAGGCAGATGACGGAAACATTGACTATGCAGGTCTGAATCGATATCCGCTGATCATATTAAGCGATGTGAAGACTATTTCCACAGGCCTGGCTCAGCAGTTGAGGACCTACGTTTCCAAAGGCGGTACGCTAATCTTCTTCCCTTCAGCGGATGCTGATCTGGCCAATTATAAATCCTTTTTGCAGCCCATGGGCGCGACATATCCGGATAAATTGGTTACAGAAGACACCAAAGTATCTGCAATAAATCTGCAAAACCCGGTTTTCAAAAATATTTTTGAATCTTACCCTGAGAACCCTGATCTGCCTGTAGTAAAAAAATATTATCAACTCAGTTCAGGTTCAGGCAAAGGTGAAAGCCTGATGGAACTGCCCGCCAAACAGCCTTTTTGGACAGGATATAACAGCGGCAGAGGTAAGGTTTATGTAGCTGCAGTTGCCCTGAATGATGATTTTAGTAACCTGCAGCGTCATGCTTTATTGGTGCCGGTGTTGTTCCGTATTGCTTTGTTAAGCGGACATGATCAGCCTCTGTTTTATACGCTTGGCGCGGATGAAAGTATAGAAGTGCCACCTGTTCAGACCAGTGAGAAACAGGTATTGAAACTGGTAAAAGGCGATCAAAGCATTATTCCCGATGTAAGGCAGCAGGAGGGAAGCACCCTGCTTTATATCTCCGACCAGCTACAGGAAACCGGCAATTACGAACTAAGAAAACAGGATAGCACGCTGGCAGTTCTGGCATTTAACGATAACCGAAAAGAGTCGGATATGAGTTACCTGGATGCAGGCATTTTAAAACAAATATTTCCGCAGGCTGGTAATGTCTTGCAGCCAGGGCAAGGTTCGATTAAGGGAGAAGTATCTGATTTAAATTTCGGGCTGCAATTATGGAAACTTTGTATAATTTTGGCATTGATTTTTCTGGCGGCCGAAATATTGCTTATCAGGTTCTATAAGCCTGAAAAACAGCAGCTTTCAAGTTTGTCGTAAATCGAAAATATTCCATTCTTAAAGCAGCACTAATGAATTTGCTTATCAAATCTGCAACTATTTCTGACCCGGGTTCGCCCTTTGACCAGCAAGTTGTTGATGTACTGATCGAAAAAGGACACATCAGCAAGATTGCCCCAACTATTACTTCTGATTACGAAAGTTTTGATGCCAAAGGCAAATACCTTGCTCCAGGCTTTTTCGATCTGAACTGTAATATTGGTGAGCTTGGCCTTGAAACAAAGGAAGATTTGCACACCGGAACCCAGGCTGCTGCTGCAGGTGGCTTTACAGGCGTAGCTTTGATGCCAAACACCCAGCCGCCGGTTCATTCAAAAGCGGAGATCGAATACCTGATGAACCGGGCAAAAAACAACCTGGTTGATGTTTATCCCTTAGGAACGATATCTTACAAAAGAGAAGGCAAAGACATGGCCGAGATGTACGACATGTACCAAAGCGGCGCAAAAGGATTTACCGACGGCAATCACCCGGTACAGGACGCGGGCCTGATGGAACGCGCACTTTTGTACACCAAAGGTTTTAATGCGTTAGTGCTATCTTATCCTGAGGATACCGCCATTGCCGGAAAAGCAAAAGTGCATGAAGGTGAGGTGAGTACTTTACTTGGCATGAAAGGCATCCCAGCGTTGGCCGAAGAATTGATGGTGGCTCGCGACCTTTACCTGGCTGAATACACTGAATCCAGAATACATTTTAGCACGATATCAACTGAGCGCTCAGTTGACCTGATCCGCGAAGCGAAAAAGAAAGGTTTGCAGGTAACCTGTGATGTGGCAGTCCATCATTTGTTGCTGACCGACGAAGCTTTAATGGGCTTTGATAGCCAGTATAAAGTGAAACCACCGTTGCGTACCCAGAAAGATGTAAAGGCTTTGTTAAAAGGCCTGAAAGATGGAACCATTGATGCCATCGTTTCTCAGCATACACCGCACGAAGTGGAATTTAAAAATGTAGAGTTCGAAGTTGCAGAATTTGGCATGATCAGTTTGCAGACGGCTTTTGCAACAGCGCTTGAAGCTGGATTAAGTGTGGAAACGATCATCGAGAAAATGGCGATTAATCCACGTAAAATATTGAATGTGGAAGTGCCAGTGATAGCTGAAGGGCAAAAAGCAAATCTGTTGGTATTGGATAAGGACGCCGATTGGGTATACGATAAATCAAATAATAAATCGAAATCTTATAATTCCCCGTTTATCGGGAAAAAACTTAAAGGCTCAGTTTTGTTAACCTATAACAACAATAAGCAATTTAAATCTTAAGCCATGATCGATCCTAAAATAGAGTCAGCATTTAAAGCCGCTTTAAATGCCTTTTCCCATTATAATGGCCTTGATGCCGCACCACTAATCACAAGATTTAAAAGTGTATTTGAGTCGGACGAAGACTTTTTAAGCAAAGCAGATATGCTTGATGAGGCCTTTGATGATAATCCTAACATAGAGTCGCTGCGCGAGGTATTCTTTGATTTGCTAATGGTGAACTTCTTCAGCGCTGATGTAAAAAAATTGGAAGAGGACTATCTGGAATCGGCTGAGTGGGAAGAAATTGAAGAGGAGACTTTAGACAGGGGAACAGAATTACTCAATCTGTTGCTTTACCTGAATGAGTGCGAAGACGAAGACATAGAACCAGAGCTGGAAGATTATCTGAAGGAATTTTTATTGGTTGATGAAGACGAGTTTCAGGACGAGTACCGCATTTACGAGCCGGTAATAGAAAACCAGATATTGATGGAAAGCCCGGTATCAGAGATTGGTCGTGTAGCAAGAGCTTTGCCTGATGATTCGGAGATTAAAGAAATATTTTATCCGCTTATGTGCTTTTTCCACGGCGTTGCAACAGGAGGGTATGCAAAAGAAGAAATTGCTGCTAGCGCTATTGAGAAAGATTTTGATATGGCAGTTTTAGAGATATTGATCAGTTTTAATTAAAATTTTAGATGGGAATAGTTATCAGCAGGGATTTAAAGAAGTACTCGATAATCAATGGTTTAATATTAGGACTGATCCTGCTCGCCTTTAATATTATTAGTTTCTACCTGATCACTACTATTGTAAAATCCCCGCTAGGAGTAATCGGTGTGCCTTACGTATTCTCCATTATTTTACCTATTCCATGCGCCATTATCATGGTTTACAAATTAAGGGTCGAAATGAAATGGGACTGGAGTTTCAGGATCGCTACATCGGGTATATTCCTTATGTTTCTCGTGGCGTACTTCATTATATTTATTGGCCGGGATCAAATATTTGCCCGGGTGATTGAACCCCAAATGAGCACCAAAATTGAGAATGTATTGCTCGAAGCAACTCCAGTCGCTCTTAAAAAGAGCGGCGCCAATGCGCAGCAGATCGCTGACAAACAAAAGCAGATCAAAGATCAGTTTGAAACGCAGAATAAGATAACCGTTGGGCAAGAGATACAATCACAACTCATATCAATCATCTTCATATTTGTCATTGCCTTAATTTTTGGAGCTCTGTTTAAAAGGCCTGCCAGAGGATACGAGGCGGTTAGCGCGCAATAAGCTACGATAGTCTATTTGCCGGTTGTTCCTGGTAGTTAATATTTTGGTAATGTCTAATTAGTATATTAGAGTAAATTATCACACTCTAAAACACTCACAATGGAACCAACCGTAGCACCAAGTTCGGCTAAAATAGCCACCAAATGGTCTTTGATTTATGTTTTAATAACTATCGTTTTGACTTATGTCGTCGAAATCGCAAAACTCGGTATTAATTCTCCCGTAAAGTATTTCGGTTACATAGTTCTTGTTGTGTTTCTGATCCTGGCACAAAAGGAGCATAAAGACAAACTAGGTGGCTATATCAAGTTTGGTGATGCCTTTGTTACAGGATTGTTATACAGTTTATTTGCAGGCGTATTGAGCGGCATATTCGTATACATTTATCTTACCTATCTAAGCCCCGAATTATTTGCCCAGGTTTTAGACCAACAAAGACAAACGATGGTTGACGGTGGTAAACTTTCATCTGATCAGATCGACCAGGCAATGGATATTGCTAAAAAATATGGGGTTATGCTGGGGGCAATTTTCACAGTAATCGGATATATTATTTTCGGCGTAATAGCAGGGCTGATTGGCGCCGCGATCCTTAAAAAAGAACCATCAACTTATAACACTCCTGAACCGACAGAATAATTCAAAAAGAAATTGATAAAAGAGTCCCGATTTACTAAATCGGGGCTCTTTCTATTTCGATTAAATCAGGTTTTATTTCTTGACAATCTGTTTTACAATATCGTTTCCAAAGGCAAATACCATCAGGCAGATCAGCAATACAAAGCCTACTATCTGTGCCCTTTCGAGGAATTTGTCGCTCAATGGTTTACCCTTTATCATTTCGATCAGCAGGAATAAAGCATGACCGCCATCTAATGCCGGAATAGGCAACAGGTTCATTAACGCCAATACCATAGATAACAAGCCTACCAGGTTCCAGAACCGAACCCAGTCCACGTGGCTGCCAAACATTACTGCAATACCAATAGGGCTCGAGATGGCCTTACGGGCCTTAACCTGGCCCGTAAATATCTTGCTTAAAGCCTTAGATTGATCGGTAAACGTCCCCCACGCTTTTGACGCACCAACCGGGAGGGAAGTAAAGAAACCAAAACGAATCGTTTCTTCTTTTGGTAGTATTAGTTGCGGGATAAAACCCAATGTACCCTCTTTTGATATCTGCGCCTGTTGCTGCCGTATACCATTATTATGATAGATGGTTAGTTCTACCTGCTTGTTTTTATAATTCTGCAGTGACGATTGTACTTGATCAAAGAATGCTATTTTTTGACCGTTTATAGCCAAAATACTATCGCCTTTAACCAGCCCCGCTTTTTGAGCACCGCTATTAGGTGATATTTGATCAATTGCAAATTTTAATCTCGGTTTTACAAATTCACTGATCCCGTAGTCAGAAAGGTCGTTCAAAATAGTACCAGGTACAGTGATCGACACTTCTTTGCCAGCGCGTTCAACAGTAAGAATGCTATTGCCAAGCAATACTTTCGAGCTCACCAGTTCATCAAAATATTCGACGTGCTTGCCGTTTACGGCAGTTATTTTGTCACCTGCTTCAAGACCGATTTTTTTGCCGATGATGCCCGGTGCAATACCATATTTCAGGTTGTCATTTGGCGTCTTTGTTTCGCCATATTTCAAGGTAAGTACCCAGAAGATCAGTATGCCCAGGAGGATATTCACGGTGATACCGCCAAGCATCACGATCAATCGCTGCCAGGCTGGTTTTGAGCGGAATTCCCATGGTTGCGGAGGTCCAGCCATTTGCTCGGTATCCATCGATTCGTCGATCATACCGGCAATTTTCACATAGCCACCCAAAGGTAGCCAGCCAATACCATACTCAACACCTTTATAATTGAATTTGAACAGGCTCACACCCCAGGCATCAAAAAACAGGTAGAATTT
This sequence comes from Mucilaginibacter sp., assembly GCA_019235595.1. Classification (GTDB taxonomy): domain Bacteria; phylum Bacteroidota; class Bacteroidia; order Sphingobacteriales; family Sphingobacteriaceae; genus Mucilaginibacter. Next base: position 12,231 of record JAFAKI010000389.1, read on the forward strand.
CTCCACCTTAATACCAAATGCACGCGCCGCTATAAAGTGGCCAAACTCATGCAATATTACCAGAATTGAAAGGCCCAGCAGCAGCTGGCCCACCATGATCACTATGCTCATTCCTTATTTATATCAATTTGTAAATGTCCTTAACGGAATTTGTTTAATTAAATTTTGCGCAAAAATGCGTGTTTCTTTATCTGTATTCAAATAATCGTCCAATGTCGGTTTGGCATAAAAGCCAACTTTGAGCATACACTCTTCGATAATATCGCTCATCGCCAAAAAGCTAATCCCATTGTTCAAAAAGCCTGCCACAGCAATTTCGTTGGCAGCATTGATGATGCATGGCATATTCCCGCCCTGTTTTAAAGCCTCGAACGCGAATGCAAGGTTACGAAATGTCTTTATGTCAGGTTTCTCAAAAGTGAGGCAAGGATAATTAATAAAGTCTAACCGTTTGAAATTGTTTTCAATCCTGCCGGGATAGGCAAGTGCATATTGGATAGGCAACTTCATATCCGGTATGCCCATTTGCGCCTTAATTGAGCCGTCCTTGAACTGCACCATCGAATGAATGATGGACTGCGGATGAACGATCACATCGATCTGTTCTATATCCAGATCAAACAACCATTTAGCTTCCATCACCTCCAGCCCTTTATTCATCAGCGAGGCCGAATCAATGGTGATCTTAGCACCCATCACCCAGTTGGGGTGTTTTAGTGCGTCCTCGCGGGTTACCCCGGCCAAATATTCCAGGCTTTTACCCCTGAATGGTCCGCCTGATGCAGTAATGATAACTTTTTCAATAGTATGATGCTCTTCGCCAGCCAGGCATTGAAAAATGGCCGAGTGCTCCGAATCAACAGGTAATATATTGACGTTGTGTTGTTTTGCCAGATCGGTTATCAATTCACCCGCAACCACCAAAGTTTCCTTGTTTGCCAGCGCGATATCTTTTCCCGCTTTAATGGCATTGATAGTAGGTTCCAAACCAGCAAAGCCAACCATGGCAGTAAGCACCATGTCGATAGCCGGATCGGTGACGATATCTTTCATAGCATCTGCACCAGCCAGTACTTTTACTTCGGTTGATGCAAGTGCTTCCTTTACCCGATCATAATATTTGTCATTGCAGATGATCGCGTAAGCAGGTCTGAATTTCAGGGACTGTTGTATTAATAGTTCAGCGTTATTCTGAGCGGTAAGTACATGGGCGTTAAACAATAATGGGTTCTCAGCAATTACCTCTAACGCTTGAGTACCAATGCTACCAGTCGAACCGAGTATCGCTATATTCTTTATGTTGTTTTCCGATTTATACATTTTGTATATCCGTCACGTCATTGCGAGGAACGAAGCAATCCCCAATTAGCAAATCCGCCCTGTAAAGTTTGGGATTGCTTCGTTCCTCGCAATGACGCTATCTTATAATATATTCTTCTAACATATCCGCAATTTTCCGATCATTAGAAAGTCGCGGCACTTTATTCTGTCCTCCCAATTTGCCTTGTGAACGCATGTAATTAATAAAGGCGTCTTTCGCAAGGCTTTGGATGATCAAAGTTTGTAAAATGTTACCTTCAATCAGGTCAAAATAATAAATATTTTTCTTTTGCAACGCCTTATCCACTTTTAACGAAAATGCTTTCATGTCGGTTGGCTTTTTGCCAAACTCTATAAACCATTCATGATAAGGTAATTCACCTTTAGTCGGGTTTACCTGCGGGGCAACGGTGAATTCAACAATATCTATACCTTCTTCATTTGCTACGCTCATCAGCGCCTGTTCCACTTCTTCGCCTATCACATGCTCGCCAAAGGCGGAAATATAATGCTTGATGCGTCCGGTGACCACGATCCGATGTGGATCTTTCGAAACAAATTTTATCGTATCGCCAATACTGTACCCCCACAAACCTGCTGTGGTGTTCAGGATCAATGCATAGTTTTTATCCAGCTCCACATCCTGCAAGCTTATTCGGTTAGGATTTTCATTAAAAAATTCCTCTGCCGGAATGAATTCATAAAACATCCCGGAGTTGGTCAATAACAGCAATCCTTTTTCTTTTTGCGAATCCTGAAAGGCAATAAAACCCTCAGAAGCCGGGTAGGTCTCAATGGAATCTATTTTAAACCCAATACTTTCTTCAATCCGCGCGCGGTAGGGTTCAAAATTTACCCCGCCATATACGAACAGCTTGAAATTCGGAAAAATGTCTTTTATTTTCTTGCCGCCTGTTTTTGTAGCTAATCTATCAAAATACATCTGGCACCAGGGCGGTATGCCTGATATCAGTCGCATATCTGCATTAAGCGTTTCTTCTACAATGGCATCCACTTTTTGTTCCCAGTCCTCAATACAATTTACGGAGTAGCTTGGTAAACGGTTCTTTTGCAGATAGGCAGGTACCAGGTTGGCCACAATGCCTGATAGACGTCCCACGGAAATTCCTGCCTTTTTACTCAATACCG
>JAFAKI010000345.1 GCA_019235595.1 Mucilaginibacter sp.
ATAGCCCTCGTCCACTATCCCGAGGTGCGTGCCATACCATTCCTTCATTTTTTGCGGGTCGTCGCATTTAAAAAATATGCCGCCAAGGCCTGTTACTTTTTTCATAGATATGAATTTTATAATTTTATGAATTTAATATTTGATACATTTTACCCCATTTGTTTTCCTCATTGGCGAATAACTGATTATCGCCCATTTCGCAATATGCCTTCAGCATTAATAAATGCCGCGCCCAGTGAAAATTGCAGACTGTAAAAAACTCTGTCATTTGGGGCCATTTGCTATGCTTAAAATTCAGCTTGCATATTCCCTGTTTCTCGCTCATCTCAAAACTCAGGTGTGTACCCGTCCAAAGCCCGTTATCATTGATACACTCCCATTCCACATATTGATCCGGTTTAAGATCGATAACACGCATTTTATCATGCACCTCACCATTCATCCTGAAAATATTAACAAACCCAACCGTCGGCGAGGCCGTGCAATCCTTTATCCACCATTTAGAAAGCCCTTCGGCGGTAGTTACCGCCTTATAAACCACCTGTTTCCCGGCGCCTATCCACACCTGGTGAGCTATTGTTTCCATGGCAATTTAGTTTAATATTGGCAATCGCAGAATTGACTCACCCCTGCCCCTCTACCGCAAGCGGTAAAGAGGGATATTTCTTTTAAAACCCCTCTTTGCGTAGCAGAGAGGGGCAGGGGTGAGTCGATTTTGCAAGCGATCTCCACCATCCCGTCCCTACCCGTTATTTCTTTATTTGTACACTTTTTAAAATTTTTACAAAAGTTTTTTGATTCGATTTTAAAGCCAAATATTGTTATTACATTAGCAATCAAGCTAACCGACCTAAAGCTACAAAAACCAATGATATTACTTGTTATTCTGTTCTGCATTCTTTTACTCATTCTGTTAGTAAGCTGGGCAAAAGTTAACCCCTTCCTGGCGTTTCTTATCGTTTCTATCACCGCGGGTTTGATATTGGGTATCCCGTTGGATAAAGTAACCAAGTCGGTAGAAAAAGGCCTGGGCGATACGCTTGGGGCTATTTCCATTATTATATGTATCGGCGCGATGATCGGTAAGCTGGTAGCCACTAGCGGGGCTGCTCAAAAAATTGCCGAAGTATTGGTAAATGCCTTTGGAGTAAAACACATACAATGGGCATTGGTGATAGTAGGTTTTATCATCGGCATCCCTCTATTTTATGAGACAGGATTTGTATTGATGGTACCGCTTATTTTTTCGGTGGTGTATAAATACAAGCTGCACGCGGTTTATATCGGTTTGCCTATGCTGGCTGCCTTGTCGGTTACGCATGGATTTTTGCCCCCTCACCCATCCCCTTCGGCATTGGTGGCGACCTTTCATGCCGATATGGGCACCACCCTGATGTATGGTCTTATACTGGCAGTTCCTGCTATTATTCTTGCCGGACCGGTATTTTCCAGAACGCTAAAAAATATCCCATCACGGCCGTTGGCCACCTTCCGCGCCGAAGAATTGCCTGCGGATCAACTGCCGGGCGCAGCAACCAGCTTCCTGACTGCTTTGTTACCGGTGATGTTATTAATGGGCACTACCATCTACCTTAATATTGATCACAGCCAAAGTTCTTTTCATAAAATAATAGCTTTCATAGGCGATGCGCCTATTGTGATGCTCATCTCGCTCATATTTGCGACGTTCACCTTGGGCATCAGGCAAGGTAAAAACATGAAGGAGTTGGGCGTTATTTATGCCGATGCAGTGAAAGACGTTTCCATCATTTTGCTTATCGTGGCCGGTTCGGGCGCCTTTAAGGCTGTACTTACCGATAGCGGTGCTAACCGTCAAATCGCCGACTTGTTGCTGAGTTTTCATTTACCTCCGCTGATGCTGGGCTGGTTGATTGCGGCCATTATTCGTATCAGCTTGGGTTCGGCTACGGTTGCGGGTTTGACTGCCGCCAGCATTATTTCGTCCATAGTGCTGCACGATCCATCCATCAACCCCAACCTGATGGTGCTAGCTATCGGCGCGGGCAGCTTAACCTGCTCACACCTGAATGATGGCGGTTTCTGGCTGTTTAAGGAATATTTTAACCTCTCCATTAAAGACACGCTACGGTCATGGACAATGATGGAAACGACGGTTTCGATTGTTGGATTGACGGGGGTTTTGATATTGAATGCGGTGATTAAATGAACGAATGGGGGTGTCATGCTGAGGCACTCGAAGCATACGCGTTGGGTATAGCAAACCATGCATTGGCGATCATGCAAGGCGTATAGGCCTTTGCCCACATACTTCGAGTGCCTCAGCATGACACCCTACGCGATATAAACGATTTAGTGCTTTTTCTCAAACTCAACAGGGTCCGGCCCGGCCAAAAGTGCATCAACAATGCGATCGAGGTCCGGGCAGTTTTCGGCCGTTTCTGTTCCCAACTCAACCAATGCCTGAATATTTTCTTTTGAAGCATTATCCATCGCCGGATCTGCATCGCCTAAATTCTTTGGTTGTATCCTGATATACTTGTCCTGGTTGCCATGTGCGGAGAACATTTTTTGCATATGAAAATCAGTTACTTCAGCCGCGCCCGACATCATAATATCCAAAACCGGCTTAACCCAGCCCGCTTCGCCCCAATTTTTGGCATGTTTATATTCATAACGTTTTTCCTGGCTGCCGGTACCGATGGAAACTACAAACATGTTATCCGATGTAGGGTTGTCTTTAGCGTTACGCACTTCTGAATAAGCACACAATGCCGGGTTATTGGCAAACACGCCCCCGTCTATACAAGCGTAAGAAACACCGCTGATCGATTTCACCAATTCTGTTTCAAAATAGGTTGGCGCGGCAGATGTAGCCCTGCAAACTTCTTTCACCAAAAAGTCCTTCATGTCACCCCATAAAGCATAATCCTGCTGCGCAAAAAATTTCGTTTGCCGCCTTTCTATATCGTAGGAAGTGATAATACAGGGCTTTAATAGCTCGCTTAATTTCAGATTGCCAAAATATTTATGCAGGCAACCGTCTATGCCCTCCGTTTCATATTTTTCGCCGAGTATGCCATCAAAGGTCATTATCTTATGGCGGATACTGGAGTCGAATATCTTGTCGCCATTTTCAACATATAATTGTACAGCATCCTTTGCCGAAAAACGTGCAGTTTTCGGGCTATCTTTTGACGGGCATAGCAATATGCAGGTGAGTATGCCGCCCGTACTTGTCCCCGCAAAAAAGTCGAAAAAGTCGGAGACCTTTGCATCGGGATTTTTCGTTTTTTGCTGCAGTTTAGTCTCTAATGCCACCAGCACCTGGCCCGGTACAATGCCGCGTATACCGCCGCCATCAATAGAAAGTATTTTTTTCATAGGTTCAGATTTAGGAGGGTTTACATATTAAAGTTAATCTTTTTTATCAAAAGCAAAGCAATACCGGCACTTAAACAACCCTTATATTTTTGCCATAAACCATTGATTTTAAAAAATATATCCTAATTTTAAAACCATATCCCGGGGCTGACTTGAAGCGAACCACCCGGCTGTTATTGATTATTTTTTACCTTTCAAAATCACTACTATGAAAAGTTTTACTTTTTCAATCTCATTATTTTTGTCCGTTTTTTGTACTGGCATTGCTTATGCTCAGCAGGAAAACGTGGATACTGCAGCCATCCGCATGATAAGAGCAGCAGAAAAAAGCGATTCGCATATCCCTATGATCGCACATTATCTGACGGATGTTTCAGGATCAAGGCTGACCAATTCGCCGGGCTTTTTCCGGGCTGGCAACTGGGCGGTGGAGACGATGAAAAAGTGGGGTTTGGTAAATGCCAAACTCGAACCCTGGGGCGATTACGGCCGTGGCTGGGAGCAGGAAGAATTCAGTGCTTACATGGAGGTACCTTATCATCAATCTATCATTGGCTACGCCGTACCATGGGCAGCCAATACCAATGGAAAGATACGCGGACAGGTAGCCATTTTAAATCCGGCCTCGCTGATGGATACTAACTTTGTCGCCAAACACGCCGCAGAATATAAAGGCAAGATCATTTTGGTTGCCGGAGGCCGCAGCAAAATCGATGGTGACTTTAAACCGTTTTCGACCAGCTTACCGATAGTCAGTTGATGAAAATGCCCGACACCTACATGATGGGTCGCAAGTTGATCGATTATTACATGGGTCAACTAAAATCACAGGACTATGCGGTGCAAAAACTGAAAGCTTCTGGTGTGTTGGCGTTGATTTCGTCCAATGGCAGGGATGGTACTGTAGTTGTTCAATCTTTCACAGGGTATAAAGCAGGTGGAAAAGAGGGATTACCGGAGGCTACTATTTCAGGTGTCGACGGGCTGAAACTGAAACGACTGATCGAATCCGGGCATACCGTTGAATTATCGCTGAACATTAAAGGGAAGTTCTATAGCGACGATACCAAAGGCTATAACGCAGTAGCGGAAATACCGGGAACTGATCCAAAATTAAAAGCGCAATTGGTGATGCTGGGCGGACATATGGACTCGTGGCCGGCAGGTACCGGGGCAACCGATAACGGGGCCGGTTGCATAGTAATGATGGAAGCAGTGCGACTGCTGGACTCGCTGCACCTGAAACCTAAACGTACCGTTCGCATCGCTTTATGGAGTGGCGAGGAAGAAGGCCTTTTAGGTTCCTATGCCTATGTAAAAAATCATTTTGGCAGCGGCGAGACGGGCATCTTCAAACCTGAACAAGCCAAAGTGTCGGCTTACTTCAATCTCGACAATGGTTCAGGTAAGATAAGGGGGGTATACGCTCAGAAAAATGAAGCCGTTAAACCCATATTTGAGCAATGGTTGGTACCGTTTGCTGACATGGGAGCAAAAACGGTAACCATGAGCAACACGGGATCCACAGATCACCTATCTTTTGATTGGGTGGATATTCCCGGGTTTCAGTTTATACAGGATCCGCTGGATTACGAAACCAAAACGCATCATACCAATATGGATACCTACGACTACCTACAAATAGACGACCTGAAACAGGCGGCGGTGATTGTAGCATCATTTGTGTACCAGACGGCTAACCGTCCTGAGATGCTGCCGCGGAAAGCGTTGGTTAAAGAGCAGTTTGTGTTTGATGGGTTTTGAATTTGCTATATAAAATCTAAAAAAAATGTCATTTCGATGAGCCAGCGAGGGTATTGTATTGGGGGCGAAGAGAAATCTTATACACGCTGCAAGGTTTGCGACTCGCTTCTATAAGTTTTCTCCTCACGCGACGCACATCCCCCTCGGTTCGTTCGAAATGACATGACTTTTTTGGCAATAAGGCACTTTAAGGTCTAATCCGCTTATTTGGTTACTGCTTGTTCTGCAACGGTCTGCTCAATTGTAGCAGTCGTTTGATTATGAACCTCTTCAAAATATTTCTTCCGCACAATACTCGACATTTTATGATCGCCGGTATGGCTCCAGCCGGGTGGCATGATGATGTACAGAAATTTGTTTTTTATTCCCGGAGCTTTTACCACATCCCGCGCCAGTAGTACAATCTCGCCAAAATAAGCATCCAGGAAATTGTGCGGTTTCATGGGGCGGGTGATGCCGTATTCGATGGGTATTTTGCGGTCTTCAGGTTGGTAGGTATGAAAAACCCGGTCCCAAATATTCAGCAGATTGCAGAAATTGGTATCCATGTAAAGCGGATTGCGGGCATGATGCACCCGGTGAAAGGACGGCGTAAGGATTATTTTACCTAAAAATCCAAAACGTGCATCATTTACCAAATTTTCGCCAATATGAATGAATGCCCCCCAGGTGCCGTCAATAAACATGATCACAAAAAGCATGGCCGGATTAACACCCAGCAAAATGCAAATGGTGGTTCGTATTATATCCGCATAAGGCGCTTCCAGAAAGAAATGAGCATAAGTAACCGATAAATTCATCGACGTAGGTGCATGATGGGTGGAGTGCAAACACCACAGTATCCTTACCTTATGCGCCAGGAAGTGGTAAATAAAATGAGCAAATTCCCAAATGACATAACCGTAAATGAACCAGTACCAGGTGAAAGTAGTTTTTAAGATCGCAAACTTTTCGAACAACCCGATACAAACCCCTACCATTGCGAAAGAGATCAATCGCCCCATAAGGGCATTAAACACATAGGTAAAAAACGAAAGTTTGTAATCAATCACCTTAAAGCGTTTGTAAAAAGCGCCTCGGATGATCTCGACAAGCAGCAAAAAAGGTATAAGCGGACCTAAAACAGAAGTGATACCATGCCAGGTAAGCAGTTCGTCATACTTGCCCGATTTTAATATATCGACGAGATTGCCAAAACCCCAAAAACCAAGGAATTCGTCCCAAATTGCTTTTAAGAAGCTCATTACAGTTAATAATTGATCAGGTTCCTAACATACATAAAAACATTAGAAACGGCCAAATCAACAGCAAAGAAATAAATGGGTGCTCTTAGAAACGATCAGGACTGAATATAACTTCTTAATTGTTCGATGGTCTCTTCGTGCGACAGAATAGTTTCAGTCACCAAGTCGTTAATAGAAACTATACCACACAACTGATCGCCCTTAAAAACCGGCAGATAACGGATATTGTTCTCGCTCATGATATGCATGCAGGTTTCAATCGAGTTATCAGGGATGATGTGCGGAAGATTAGTCGTCATGATCTCGCGAACGGATGTTTCGTTAGATGATTTTCCTTTGAGGATAACTTTACGGGCATAATCGCGCTCGGTAAGCAGGCCCTGATATTGGCCACTTTCGTCGGTAACAACCACCGATCCGATGTTGCGGTCATCCATCAATCTTAGTGCATCCAGGACGGAAGTTGACCAGTCAATAGTAACAACAGCGGTGCCCTTGCGGGCAAGGATATTTGACACTTTTTTCATAACATTCAGATTTAGTGGAGAAAACGGCTTATACCCAAATATAATAAATCCGTTTCAAACGAAGAACAATTTATTTAAAAATGTAAAGTATAATTTCTAGATTGGCGTCAATTACCACACCATGAAGAAAGCTCCTTTATTGTTGATCATCCTGATCCTTTTTTTCAGCCGCATTTCATTTGCTCAAACAGCTGATGAAGGACAGTTCTATACCTCGTTTGATGGTACAAAGATTTACTATGAAATTAAGGGAAGCGGATATCCCGTGATCCTTATCCATGGCTTTTGCGGAACAGGTGAAGGCTGGAAAAAAAGCATCGTCTACACCAATCTGCTCAAGGGAGGCTATAAGGTAATACTTATCGACCTGAGGGGGAACGGCCAGTCGGATAAACCGCATACCGACGCTGCTTATAGCGATGATGCCGAAGCAAAGGACATCATTGGGCTCATGACGAGTTTAAATATCACCAAATATAACGTCGTAGGGTATTCACGCGGGTCGATCATTGCTTCCCGGCTGCTTATTTTGGATAACCGCGTGAATAAAACCGTCATGGGCGGCATGGGCGATGGTTTCACCGACCCACACTGGCCAAGAAGGCTGCATACCTACGCCACATTAATGGGTAATAAACGCTATCATGAGTTTGACGACATGATGAAATACATCCATTCCCAGGGTTTTGATATACCGGCACTTGCGATGCAGCAAAAACACCAGCCATCTACCAGCGGAGCTGAGTTGATGAAAATAACCAAACCTGTATTGATCATACGCGGCAGTGAGGATAAGGAGAATGGATCAGAAGTAGGACTGCAAAGACTTATTCCGGGTTCAAGGCTATCTTATGTGCCCGGCGATCATAACACGGCATCAAAAAACAATCAGTTTTCGGCAGCGGTATTCTTTTTCTTCCAGTCGTGATGTAGTTTTGCGGCCTTTCGCGTTATAGAGATGCACATTACACACCGTTTGCTGGCACAAATTGTGTACTTGACAACATAATGCGTAAAGGTTTACTCTTACTTTATTTGGTTGGTATTCCCTGTTTGTTACGGGCACAAAAAGCCATCGACCCCAGTAAACAAATTGACACAACCGGAAAAAAAGATTTGATTGATGTGGGCAAATCTTTATTTAACATCAATACCAAAATTGACACAACAAAAAAAGGACGAA
>JAFAKI010000232.1 GCA_019235595.1 Mucilaginibacter sp.
AAGGCGTTTGACGTTATACAAAACGTGATTCAGCTGATTGCGGTCGCGTTCAAGTTCCTCCGTTAACCGGGCTTCCTTGTCCTGCTGGAATTTGAGATGCTCATTCTTGATCTTTTTCTCACTCTCATAGGCTCTTATCTTCGAAACATACTCGTTGGTAGCCTTTTGTTGGGTCGACAGGTTTTTCTCTTTGGTCAGACTATCCAATTTTTGCTGTTGCAAATCAGCCTCCAGGGTATCTATTTGAGCCACGATTCCCAGTTTTTCCCCATGTTGTTTTTGTTCCTGATCATCAATTTTACTCAGCGATTCGCTAAACGAAATGATCTTGAAAGAAGCCAGCATGATGCTCAGGGTCTTGTATTGCTCTTTAAGCCTGTAATAGCGCTCGGTCTTCTTAGCCTGATTTTCTAAAGTTTTAAGGTTCTTTTCAATCTCTGATAACAAATCTTCCACACGTTCCAGGTCAGCTTCGGTGTCTTTTAGCTTATTAAAAGTTTGCTTTTTGCGAAGCTTGTATTTGGATATACCGGATGCTTCCTCAAATAAATTGCGGCGTGAACCTTCTTTATTGTTGATGATCTCGTCGATCATCTTTAGTTCGATGATAGAGTAGGAGTCCGCTCCGATGCCTGTGTCAAGGAAAAGGTCGGTGATGTCCTTTAAGCGGCATTGAACATCATTTAGCCGGTATTCGCTTTCACCCGCGCGGTATAGTTTACGGGTTACAGTAACCTGCGAGAACTCTGTTGGGAGTATATTTTTGGTATTATCAAAAGTAAGTGAAACCTCGGCCAGGTTAGCTGCTTTGCGGTTTTTAGTACCGTTGAATATTATGTTCTCCATTTTTTCAGAACGGAGCATACGGGTACTTTGCTCACCAAGCACCCACCGGATAGAATCAACTACATTAGATTTACCGCAACCATTCGGACCCACAATAGCCGTAACGCCCTCATTAAAATTGATCGTTATCTTATCGCCGAAGCTCTTAAATCCCTTAATCTCTAATTTACTAAGCTGCATTTATAAAAAGCAATAAAGGTGAAAGGTGAAAGGTGAAAGGTTTTTCTTTGGTGAAGAGCGCCTTTATCCTTTTACCTTTCGGCTTTCACCTCAAATAAATATTTCTCCTTTTAAATAGGTAACGGCATTGCCGCTCATCAATACGCGGTCGCCTTTGTTTTCGCACCAGAGTTCGCCTTTGCGGGCCGATAGCTGGTAAGCGTGCAATTTGTCTTTGCCTAATTTATGAGCCCAGTAGGGTATAAGGTTGCAATGAGCAGAACCTGTTACCGGGTCTTCCGGTATTCCTGCCCCGGGAGCAAAGAAACGCGAAACGAAATCAACTTTTTTGCCCGGTGCGGTTACAATCACGCCTACGGTATCCAGTTTGGAGAGTGCAAAAAAGTCGGGCGATAAATCCAGGATATCATCTTCTGATTCATAAACTACAAAATAGTCTCTTGAACGATAGGCAGCAACCGGGGCTTTTTCACCTAAAGCTTCTGCCAAACCGTTGGGTAATTCTATCGGGATAGGGGGGCGTGATGGAAAATCCATCGTGTATTTGTCGCCATCCTTCTTAATGGTTAAAGTGCCTGCTTTTACAGTTTCAAAATTTATACTCTCACCCTTATAACCCAACTCTGTAAATATAATGTGTGCTGAAGCGAGGGTAGCATGGCCGCACAAATCAATCTCATAAGCAGGGGTAAACCATCTTAGCGTAAAGCCATGGTCATTCTTTACAAAAAAAGCAGTTTCGGCCAGGTTATTTTCCGCAGCTATCTTTTGCATCGTTTCCTCGGGTAGCCATTGGTTCAGTGGGCAAATAGCAGCCGGATTCCCTCCGAAGAGACGATTGGTAAAAGCATCGGCCTGGTAAACAGGGATCGTCATAGAAATTTATTTAGCCGATAAATGTACCTTTTAATTATTAATTATTCAACGCATGCCGAACCAAATCGGCCGTTTTGAATAGCTAAAAATAGCAGGAATTTGAGGTGAGATAATCAAGCAAAGATTTATTCTATCCATAGAACAGAATTGGCATTTTCTGAGTTGTGTTGCTCCCAGTATTTATTGTCCGGGTCGAGTATCGATTTACCATCGACGATGAAATTATACACATATTTGCCTGGTTTAAGATTAAGACTAATTGTCCAATCGCCATTTTTTTTGCTCATGGTGTAGCCATTTTTATCCCAGTTGATAAATGTTCCTGTTAGCTTTACTGATTTGGCATTACCAAAGCCTTTAAGCCTAAACGTGTAGTTTGGTTTTACGGCCACAAATGAATTTTGGACGCCTTTTTCAACTATATAATTGAGGTTATCCGGATCGGTGATCCATCGGTCGTCCACTATAAATTTATAGCCATAATTGCCAGGGCTAAGTATCAGTGGCAAAGTCCAGCCATCTTTTGTTTTTTTCAGGAAGATTTTATTAGGCGTCCAGTTGTTGAAGTCACCAGCAACGGATACTTTTTCAGCGTCAGTATATCCCTTTAGTTTGAAATGAACAACCTCACCTAACACCAGCACGCAGTTTATTTTCCCATTATCGTCTTTTTCCTTAACGGAATTAGCAGGGTCAGTTACCCATTCACCATCCACCATAAAACGATAGGCGTGCTTGCCATCACTAAGGTATAATTGTTTCTCCCAGGTATCACCATGCTTTTCCATAATTAGTTCATCGGAATTCCAGTTATTGAAATCCCCAGCGACACTTACTTTATGAGCTGATGTATATCCTTTGAGCTTAAAGGTGTAGTTGTATTTGCAATAAACCGAGTTGGTATTTCCATTTCCATCGTCAGCATTTTGCAAGTTATTCGGGTCAGTAGTCCAACGGCCCTGGATAATGTATTTATACTGACAAATACCACTAGGTAATTTCACGTCGATAATCCAGCCGCCATCAGTTTTGGTCATTGCACCCTTCAATGTACTCCAGTTATTAAAATTACCGGATAGCATCACCCTTTTTGCCTGGGTATATCCAGGCAGCATAAAGCGGGTTAATCCTGATGACAGTTGATACACTGTAACATTTGCAAACTTGTTTACACCATATTTTACCTCAGCTGGGTAACCTGGTTTGCCATCTATTTGTGGTATTTGTAGGCTAATGGTGTAAGGGTCTTTTTGCGGATTTTCATTTAATTTCTCCAATGACCTGTTAAAGTGGTACAAACTACCCTGATGATCTGCCATTGTCCACCCGTCTTTATCCAGAGCTATAAAATTGGCTTTTTGTATTTGATCCGCGTTGGCGCTAACGCCAGCAATATTAAATATACTATCCAGCGTTTTTTTAGAGGATTGAATATCAATCTGCAGCACCAGGTGATTGTTGTCGGTAATGCGCAGTGAGTTACGGCTTTGGGCCATAGCGGTTTGGATATTGCCGAGGAGCAAAACCGCTATAAAAACCATATATCCATAACACCTTTTCATTATTGATGACTATAAATGTACATTTCAAATTCTTTTTTTACGAAGTTGATCGTAAATATCCCCCTGACAAAAAAATCAAAGCCTAAAACCCCGTCAACCGATTGGCCATAAAACTGACTCATTTTTTCAAGATTGGTTATGGTAACCCGGTTATTCAGAAAAACCACATTGCCAATGGTTAAGCTGTCAATTTTTGTATTGATTATTTCAAATGTCGTACCACCAACACCAATCAATTTTGATCTGTTTATGACTTCCATTGATTTCATCGCTTTTTTAAAATGATTGTAATCCAATAAACTTGCTTCGGAGCCGGTATCAAAAGCAAACCATCTCGATTTTTCTTTTATGGTGACTTTAAAGCTAATTACGTCATTGGTATAGCTGAAGGTAGTTTTTAACTGGGGATGATCATAGAGTTGTTCGCCCGGATTTATATCACCGTGTTCATTCAGCTTGTGAATATAGAGTTGGTTGTGAAATAAATCGACTGTAATAGCGAGTTTTGAGAATAAACGGGTTCCCAGCAGACCAAGTATCTTAATACGCCGGCCGTTCTCTAATGCTGAAAGATCCGTAACATCGGCGGTTAGCCTTGAGTAATGAAGATCGAGAATGGAAAAATTTTTCACTACCGTAGTAAATGTAGCCGCCGAAGCGCCATTAACACCGCCCGATTCCTGGTCGTCAATCTTTGGCATGTTCCGGAAATAGGTGGTATTTAATACGAGATAAGGTGCGCCGGTATCCAAAATGAAGTTTCCTTGCATCGTATCAATTTGCGCTTCAACGATGATCAGGTTCCCGGCCCTTTTTATTGGAACAACCAGGTTATTATAATCTCCGTAAGGCTGCGGGTCGTCTGCAATAGTTTTAAGAAGAAGCTTTTTCAGGAAAATTGGTTTCTCGGGATTGGGTTTTGGTTTTACAATGCACAGGCCCTGGTTACAGCAAAATACTGAAAACAGTAATAAAAGTGATAAGCAAAGCCTGTTCATTATGATGTGTAAAAAACGTTACCATAAGACGAATTGAAAATAGCAGGTGTTACAAGATTGAAGAAGCAAAGCGTTTGAATTCCGCATTAAACAAAGGACCTTGA
>JAFAKI010000282.1 GCA_019235595.1 Mucilaginibacter sp.
TATCGAAACGCCGTTTCGCAACAACCAAATGCTGGAAGAAGTGTTGCGCTCATGTACAGCAAAGACACGGCTCTGCATTGCCTGTAACCTGACGGCGGAGGATGAGTTTGTTCAAACCAAAACGATTGCCGAATGGAAGCAGAAAGTACCCGATCTGCACAAAAAGCCAACAATTTTCCTTTTATTTCATTCCTGATATAAATGGCCATCACCGACCAACATACCCAAGTACTCATAGTAGGTGCAGGCCCGTCGGGATTGATGATGGCTTCCCAGTTGTTGCGTTACGGTATCCAACCGCTTATTATTGATAATAAACAAGGGCCTACTTCGCACTCCAATGCGGTTGGTGTACAGGCAAGGTCGTTAGAGATTTATCGCCAGTTGGGTATTATTAACCATGTAATTCCCTATGGCAAGCCTACAGGAGGTTTGAGTTTTAACCAGGGTGGTAAACAAAGGGCAACCTTCTCACTTAGAAATGTAGGCACAGGAATGACGCCGTTTCCGTACCTGTTTTTATATCAACAAAGTAAAAATGAGCGCGCATTGCTCGATAACCTGACCCAAAACTGTTGCCCGGTTTACTGGGACACAACACTTATCTCGTTACAGCAAGAACCGGGATCGGTAACAGCAACATTAAAAACCAACGGGGAAGAACAAGTATTGAAATGCCACTGGGCGATTGGTGCAGATGGGGCGCATAGTGCGGTTCGCAAACAATCTCAGATACCATTTAAGGGCGATACTTACCCCAGCTTCTTTTATCTGGCTGATCTGAAACTGGATACTGATTTTTTAACGTGCGATTACATCCGGTTATACCTTGACAAAGACAATCTAGCGGGATTCTTTCCCTTGCCAGAGAAGGACCGTTACCGCATAATTGGTACACTGCCTAATGAATTTGATAACCGTGAAGATGTCACGGCTGATGATATGCTGCCCTATCTGTCAGATTTAACCAAATCGACAGTAACGATTGAAGAGAACCATTGGTTTACTACCTATAAGCTTCATCATCGTATGGCCGAGAGGTTCCGCGAGCAACGATGCTTCCTTATCGGCGATGCAGCGCATATCCATTCTCCCGTAGGCGGGCAGGGTATGAACACCGGCTTGCAGGATGCCTACAACCTTGCCTGGAAGCTAGCGGGTGTGATCAATGGACAAATCCGCGACAGCATTCTGGACAGCTATGCCGATGAACGCATGCCGGTAGCAAAAAGGTTATTAAGTACCACGGATAAGGCATTTAACATCGTCATGTCCAAAAGTTGGCTTACCCGCATGTACCGGCAATGGATACTGCCCAATGTGCTGAATCTGGCGTGGAGAAGTAAAAAAATAAGGACTTTCTTTTTCAAGGTAGTTTCGCAAATCGGTATCAATTATCGCGAGAGCAATATCAACCTTCATCTGAGCAAAAGCACTAAAGTAAAAGCCGGAGACCGGATTCCTTACCTGAAAGTTTACGACGAAAAAAAGGAAATAGAAACCGATCTGCACGAATGGTGCGCCAAACCCGGCTTTACATTGATTGTATTTGGCAAGTTCGATGAAATGTTTCTATTCACTATCGCCAAGTGGATCACCAATAAATATCCGGGGATGCTCAATTTCTTTTACCTGCCGCCATCAGGCAAAAATGTAGAAGTATTTGAAGCTTTCGAGGCTGATCCGCATAAACAAATGGCTATTGTAGTGCGGCCCGATATGCACATTGGCTACATGAATGATGTGGTTGACCTGGGAATGATTGACAACTACCTGCAAAATGTCGTCGGCATCATTCCGCAGAAATAAAAAATTGTAAAAGCCGCAAAAATCAACCGTGTATGGTCTCGCTTTTCCCGTAGTTCTGGATCACCTGGGCTTCGTAGTCAAGGAATTCCTTCCAGCGTTTATCTACGTCGATACCATCCGCATATTTTTTTGCCAGGCGGATAAAAGTGGAATAATGTGTAGCCTCGCTGATCATCAATTCATGATAAAATTCGGATAGCTGCTGGTCATTGATATGTTCTGACATCACTTTAAAACGCTCACAGCTGCGAGCCTCGATCATGGCCGAAAGTAGAAGGCGATCAATCAATTGAACTGAGCGACTCCCTCCTGTCACCATAAACTTGCGCAATTCGTTCACATAATCGTCTTTGCGTTCCCTACCCAAAACAAAGCCGCGTTCAAGAATAATATCATGTACGCGTTTAAAGTGATCCATCTCTTCCTGAACCAATGCAGCCATCTCCTGAACCAGATCAGACAGCTGAGGATTTTGAACAATAAGCGTTATGGCATTGCTTGCAGCCTTTTGCTCGCAAAAAGCATGATCGGTTAAAATTTCCTGGATATTGCTTTCCACAACATTTTTTACCCACAGCGGGTCGGTTGGTAACTGAAGTTTAAGGATGGTTCTTTCGTTCACGACGCAAAAATACCGTTATTAGGTGAAAGCGGAAAGGCGAAAGTGTAAGGCGAAAGCAGAAAGGTGAAAGGCAAAAGGTTTTGGATGGAGCTTGAAAGCTCTAATGACCAATGACAATTGACCGATGACTGATTACCCCCACAGGTCGATCTCTTTTTCCAATTCTTCTTCGCGATGGGTATAGCCTTTTTCCTGTTGCGTGGAGTGTTCTATCTTAGCCATTAGTAACAGCTTATCAAAAAGCTCCAGAACGTCGATCTTCTCAGGCATGTTGTTCACAAAGTGTTGCAAGTTGTCTTTTGAAAGCTGCATAATATTTAACTTACTAATTTGTTGTCTATTACGCATTAGACGCAACGAAAGTTGTGAATGTTACAAATATGTTACCCATGACGGTATAAGCCTTTACTCTCTATAAATTCCAGCACGGGGTCGGGGACAAAATACTGCACATTCTTCTTTTCGGCGATGGATTTACGGATGAATGTGGCCGACAGTTCCATCAATGGAGTCATGGTTATAGTGACAGATGGATGCGAAGCAAATTCAGCGTTCTCATAGCCCGGGCGTGGATACACGTAGATGCGGTAATCGCGCAAGATAAGTTTATAGTTTTTCCATTTATGAAGCGTACCCAGGTTGTCAGAGCCCATAATAATGGCAAACTCGTGCTCGGGGTATTTTTCCTTCAGATGGGTAAGGGTATCGATGGTGTAGGATGGCTGTGGTAACTTAAGCTCCACATCACTTACAGCAATATTTCTTGAATTATCAGTAGCCAGTTTGGCCATTTCGAGGCGGTCGTAGGTATTGATCAGATCGCCGTACTTTTTCAGCGGATTTTGCGGCGATACTACCAGCCACACCTTATCCAGGTTAGTATGGTTGGCCATATAGCTGGCGATGATCAAATGTCCGATATGTATAGGGTTAAATGAGCCGAAGAATAAACCTATTTTCATCAGTTTGCAGTTGTTAGTTGGCAGTTGGCAGTAAACAGTTTGCGATTTGCCGTGAGCAGTTTGCAATTTTAGTCTGCGCCAAACTTGCCGGGGTTATCAATCATATATTGAACTATTTTCCCGACTTCATCAGATAGCTCTTTCAATCTATCATAAATCTCTTTGGAGAGGTATTCGCATGCTAATGAAAATTCAAGCCAACCTTGCGTTTCGCTATTTTCCATATCAACATCGGTCAGCTTACTTACAAAGTAATTTGGATATTTTCGCTTACGGTAAGCTTCTATTAAGCAAATATTTGCAGACCGGGACGATCTTCGGATCTGATCTGTAAGTGAATACATCTCTTCTTTGGGAAATCTTTTAGTGACTGTATAAATTTCCATCGCCAAAGCGAAGGTCTTTTTATACAACAGCAGATCCTTATATGTACCCATTAAATAATTTTAGTAGATAATTGCACACTGCAAACTAAAAACTGCCAACTACTTCTTAAGAAAGCTATCTACCAAAAGCTCCGCCTCACCGCATGCCGTCTGAAGATCGTGATTTTTCAGGATAATATCAAATTGAGGGGCATAATTCAATTCTTTTTCGGCTTTTGCAAATCTTTCTTTTAATTTTTCGGCGCTATCTGTGCCTCTGCCTGTTAGGCGTTCTTTCAAAACCTCCAAAGATGGTGGCTGAACAAAAATAGCCAACGCTGCTTCGCCATATTTGCGTTTGAGGTGTAATCCACCTTCCACATCTATATCGAATATCACCGCCTTGCCTTTTGCCCAAATGCGTTCTATCTCCTCACGCAGTGTGCCGTAGAAAGTACCACTATAAACTTCCTCAAACTCGACAAAGTGTTTTTTGGCGATCTTATGCAGAAACTCTTCTTTACTGATAAAATAATAGTCTTTACCATCCTGCTCATCGCCGCGTGGCTGACGGGTGGTTGCCGATATAGAAAATTCGAGATCAGGTATCTTAGTGAGCAGGTACTGTACGATAGTGGTTTTACCTGCTCCTGATGGCGCTGAGAATATGATGAGTTTACCTTCTGGCATTCGCTTGTTGTAAAGTTGTAAAGTTGAAAGGTTGTAAAGTTAATAACGTTTCAACTTTACAACCTTTCAACCTTACAACACATTTAGTAATTGTTCCTTTATTTTTTCCAATTCTTCCTTCATGCCTACCACCAGTTTCTGGATGTTGGCATCGTTGGCTTTTGAACCCAGGGTATTGATCTCGCGGCCAATCTCCTGCGAAATGAAACCCAGCTTTTTGCCATTGGCGTCTGCATTTTTCAGGGTTTCGATGAAATAGTCACAATGGCTTTTCAGGCGGATCTTTTCCTCGGTAATATCCAGCTTATCAATATAATAGATCAGCTCCTGCTCAAAGCGGTTTTGATCTACATTTTCACGACCAACAGCCTCATTCAAAAACTGGGTTAAACGTTCTCTTACTACTGGGACACGTTTTGGTTCCTCAATCTCTACTAATTCAAGATTTTTCAGGATAGAACCAATTCGCATTTTTACATCCTGTTCCAATACATTACCCTCATCGCCCCTGAATTTCTGAAAAGCAGACAATGCCTGTTGAAAGGTACGCTCTACTATTTTCCACTCCTCTTCTGACACGGATTCCTCATCGTACTTTACTACTTCTGGCAGTCCAAGTGCCAGTTGCAACAAGTTGTCGCCGTGTTCGCCCAGTTCTTCACTTACTGACTTAAGCTGGTTGTAGTAATTCTTCAGTAAGCCATTGTCGATGCCAGCAGCTTTTACGGATGAATCTGCCTGCTCAACGTTAATGGAAAGGTTAACCTTTCCACGTTCGATCTGCTTATTGCACTCATTGCGTAACTGGAATTCTTTTTCGGAAAATGATTTTGGAATACGAAGCGATAATTCGAGGAATTTGCTGTTCAGGGATTTGATTTCGACGGTATATTTTGTACTGCCTGAATCAAAACTGGCAATCCCATACCCTGTCATTGATTTTATCATGTGCAAAGATAGATTTTTAGTCGGAAAGTCGGGAAGTCCGAAAGTCCGTAAGTAAATTCTTTCGGACTTCCCGACTTTTGCGGACTTGCCGACTCCTTTAACATCTTTTTACATTTTTTGCGTTTTACATTGTATACTTTTGCAGGAATGCGTTTATCTCAAAAACTAATATACTGTACTTTAATACTTTGCCTGATACATAGCTTAAGCTATGCACAACAGGCATTGACTATAAAGGGCATTATATTTAAAAAAAGTACACCCGACAGGATATCGCAAGCTGTTATAACCGACCTAAAAACCCAAACACTGATGATGAGTGATGAACTGGGTGGATTCAGCATTAAAGCCTCCATTGGAGATACCTTAGAGATAACAAAAACTGGTTACACATCTCAAAAAATTGCAGTAGTAAATAATAACGATCTGGTTGTATATATGCAACCTGTCATTGTGCTAAATCAGGTGACGATCAAGGGCCAAACCAAGCAACAGGAACTTAAAGAGGTGATGAAGGAATACCGCAGCCAGGGGATTTTTAATGATGGAAAATCACTTCCGGTTTGGCAGTTTATCAATTCGCCTATTACAGCGTTCTACAATTTGTTTGGAAAGACACCTGCACAAGCCCGCCGCTTTGCAGAATATGCAAAAAATGAGCAGGAAGCCATTACTGTAGACAAAAGATATACAAAAGAGTTAGTAAAAAGCGTTACCAAAATGTCTTCCGATGACGAGATCGATAAATTCATGGTTGCTTACAGGCCTTCCTATGATAATATTAAGGAATGGAACGATTATCAGCTGATCCAGTATATCAAAAAATCCTATAATTATTACCAGAAGACTAAGGATAGACCGGAAGCGAGGTTGCAGAAACTCTACTGATTTTTGAACACGATTTATATGATTAAAGGAGTGCCATGATTAAAATGCAAACCTAATCGTGTTAATCAATAGAATCCTGAGAATCGTGTTCAGATTATATTGACAATGCCTCACAAGCTCGTTCGGCTGCTAGCTTCTCGGCATTCTTTTTATTAAACTCCTTACCCTGGCCCATGATCTCACCATCAATGCTGGCTTGTACGGTAAACAGCTTATTGCTTTCGCCATCCTGGTTTTCGATCAGCTCAAAAGTAATATCCTTACCATGGCGCTGGCACCATTCGATCAATTTACTCTTGAAATTAGTTTCGGTTTGCTCCAGTTTATGGATATCGATGTGGGATTTGATGATGTGGTTCACCAAAAAGTTCTTGGTAAAATCATAACCTTTATCCAGGTAAATAGCACCAATCAATGCCTCAAAAGCATCACCCAATAAAGACCCCTGGCGGGTTGAATTCACCATGCGGTTATCATACTGGATCAATTGTTCGAAACCCAGTTTACGCGCCAATTGATTCAGGTTACTGCGGTTTACGATTTTTGAACGAAGTTCGGTCAAGAAGCCCTCGTCCTCAAAAGGGTATAATTTAAAAAGCACTTCAGCGACCACGCTACCCAATACGGCATCGCCCAGAAACTCCAGGCGCTCATTGCTGTTCTTTACGCCTTTCTTTACGTTTTGTGCGACCGATTTATGCCGAAAAGCCAACCGGTATAAAGACAAATTGCCCGGAACAAAGCCGAGCAAATTCTTTAAAGATTTTACGTATTTTCTGTTTGGAGATAAATAAAGTTTATAGAACCGTGTGATTGGCATTCAATCTACTTAATCTTCGTATTTCTTAAATATAACTGAAGCGTTATGGCCGCCAAAGCCAAATCCGTTGCTTTGAGCTATCCTCACCACTCGTTTCTGAGCGGTGTTGAACGTAAAGTTAATTTTCGGATCAAAAGCCGGATCATCAGTAAAGTGATTGATCGTTGGTGGTATGATATCGTTTTTAGTGGCCAAAATAGCAGCAATGGCCTCAATTGCACCAGCGGCACCCAGCAAATGGCCCGTCATTGATTTTGTGGAGCTGATATTTATGCGGTAAATATCTTCTCCAAATGTATCTTGTATTGCTTTAACTTCCTGCGGATCACCTATAGGGGTTGATGTTCCGTGGACGTTTACATAGTCAATATCAGCAGGTGTTAAGCCTGCATCTTCCAAAGCAGCTTTCATCACTAACGCAGCGCCCAAACCTTCAGGGTGCGGAGCCGTCATGTGATAAGCATCAGCGCTCATACCGCCACCTATCATCTCTGCATAGATTTTGGCTCCACGTGCTTTGGCATGCTCCAACTCTTCCAGTATTATCGTTCCTGAGCCTTCGCCGGCGACAAAACCATCGCGGTCAAGGTCGAACGGACGTGAGGCAGTAGCCGGATCATCATTACGGGTTGAAAGCGCGTGCATCGCATTAAAACCACCGATACCAGCTTCGTTAATAATGGCTTCAGAACCGCCTGTTATGAACATATTAGCTTTACCCAAACGGATATAGTTAAATGAATCAATCAACGAATTATTGGATGAAGCACACGCAGAAACAGTAGTAAAGTTTGGCCCTCTTAAACCATATTTAATAGAGATATGCCCCGGGGCAATATCCGCTATCATTTTAGGAATAAAGAATGGATTAAAGCGCGGTGTACCGTCGCCTTTGGCAAATGCAACCACCTCGTCTAAAAAGGTTTTTAAACCACCAATACCTGATCCCCATATCACTCCGATACGATTGGTATCCAGCGTTGAAAAGTCTAATCCAGCGTCTTTTACCGCTTCCTCGGTCGAGAATAAAGCATACTGAACAAAGGGGTCGAGTTTGCGGGCATCTTTACGGCCCAGGAATGCGTCGGCATCAAAATTCTTAACCTCGCATGCAAACTTTGTTTTGAAATTTGTAGTATCAAAACTCTTAATCAAGGCTGCGCCACTCACTCCATTGATCAAAGAATTCCAATATTCTGGAACGCTGTTGCCAATTGGAGTAAGTGCTCCAAGCCCGGTTACTACAACTCTTTTAAACTCCATTTAGTAAGATTAGGGAGCTTATTTAACGTTTTTTTCAAGGTAAGCGATAGCCTGACCCACGGTACCGATAGTTTCGGCCTGATCATCAGGAATAGCTACGTTAAATTCTTTTTCAAACTCCATAATTAGTTCTACAGTATCTAAAGAGTCGGCACCAAGATCATTGGTGAAACTTGCTTCCGGGGTTACTTCACTTTCGTCAACACCCAGTTTCTCAACGATGATAGCTTTTACTCTTGAAGCGATATCA
>JAFAKI010000007.1 GCA_019235595.1 Mucilaginibacter sp.
TATGGGGCAGCGGTAAGCAGATTGTAATGCAAATTGACTTTAAAGGCTCGAGCACGGGTACTATTTATTTGGTTGGAACGCCAACATATGATCCCGCTACACATCAGCTTTCTTTTCCCGACCTGACCTTCGACCTGCAAACAAAAGCCTGGATGCTAAAAGCCGCTAAATGGATGTTCAACGCGAAGATTACCGATATGATACGTCAGCGGGCTACCTATAACTTTACTGGTTTTATAGCTGATAGCAAAAAGAGGATACAGACTGAGATGAGCCGTGATATGGGTAATGGTGTGCATACCGATGTGAACATACGAGATCTGGACATTCAGGCAATTTACCCAACTGAGGAGAAACTGATTGTTCGTACACTATCGAACGGTCAAATCAAGGTAAAGGTGGTGATGTAAAATACTTAACTTTACCAAACCTATGGATACTGAAAAAATTATTAACACCATTACTAATATTTTTGAAGGTGCTGACGAACGCGATTGGAGCAAAGTAAAAGCTTCGTTTGCCGATAATGTTTTGCTGGATTACTCTTCCATGAACGGAAACCCTGCTTCTGTTTTGTCTTCTAAAGATATTATTGCTGCGTGGAAAGGGTTTTTGCCCGGATTTGATCTTACGCATCATCATGTTACACAATTTAAGATAGAGCAATCTGACAATACTGCGGAGGCTCATTTTTTTGGTAAGGCCGATCATTTTATTAATGAAGAAAGTTGGACTGTAGAAGGCAGCTATGATCTTGAATTATCTATAGAAGGTAATGATGCTAAAGTCACCAAGTTTAAGTTCAACCTGCAAAGTCAAAGCGGTGATACCACATTACCTCAAAAGGCCGTAGAAAGAATTGCGAAAAAATAGCAAAAGGTCAATTTGTAAACTGTAACAAAAACGCAGAACCCAATCCCTCTGCTGATTGCACCTGGATATTGCCTTTATGCAGCAGCATGATCTGTTTGCAAAGGCTCAATCCAATACCACTGCCTGTTTTCCGGGTGCTGAAGAAAGGGATAAATATCTTATCGAGCAGGTCGGTAGGTATACCTGACCCGTTATCTGCCACCCTAACCACCGTACGGTTATTTTGCTGAACTTCGGCTGAAAGAGTAATACGCGGATGCTCTTTATCCTTTACTGCTTCAACAGCGTTTACGAGTAGATTGATCATGACCTGCTCGATGAGGTTTATATCAGCCTCAATAACCAGTGCAGGATCGCGCAGCACAATCTCAAGTTCGATATGCTTTTTTTCCATAGACGGGTGCATCAGGCTGCTCAGGTTCTCAAATAGATCGCGCACCAATATTTTTTTCAGGTCGAGCTTGGTGATCTTGTTCAGATTGCGGTAACTCTCCGTGAACTTTAGCAAACCTTCGCTTCGGCGTTTAATGGTATCGATCCCTAATTCCAAATCCTCCAGCTGGCCGCCCATCGCGCTGTTAACTATTTCGGGAGATTGAAGCCTGTTCTTCAAAGTATCTGCGAGCGATGAAATAGGCGCTACAGAATTCATGATCTCATGAGTCATTACACTTAACAGCTTCTGCCATGCCTTTGATTCTGTCTCATCCAGTGCCTCGCTCACATTCTGAAAGGCAATGAGTTTGTATACTTTATCATCGCTCCGCAACAAACTGGCTGTTATTAGTATTTTGATTAGTTGCTGATTGCGGGTGATGGAAATTACTTTGCTTTCGCCGGGTTTTAATTCTGTAATCTCTTTATAAAGAGATTCTTCACGCTTTTCAAGTGAAGAAATAGTTTTAACGTAGGGGATGCCTATTATTCGTTTAAAAGCCTCATTGATCCAGCCTGTTTCGCCGGTTTCCAACTCGTAGGAAAGGATGCCTGTGTCTACTATCTCTAATATTTTTTGCAGGTAATGATACTGGGTTTCCCGCTCCCGGCTGATGAGTTTGAAAGTAGAGTTGATCTCATTAAAGCCCTTTCTTAGCGGTTTCAACTCAGTAGGAGCCTTTCTTACATCAAAATGGCGTGAGAAATCGCGGTAATGTATCGACTCAACAAACTGGCTCACCTCGTCCTGCGCCTTTTTCTGAAAGCGGATCATATCGATCAATTCATAAACCAACAGCGGGCAGGCGATTACCATATATAACCATGAGCCTTGTACAGCAATTATCGCAGTTGCGGTCAGGGTGATAAAAAGTATAAACACACGCAGCAAAAGCCGCCATTCGTAACGTTTAAATATCATATTTGCTTAGTCTGCGGTATAAGGCAGTGCGGGTTAATCCTAATTCTTTTGCGGCACGGGTAATGTTGCCATTGTTCTTCTCAATTACGCGTAAAATGGCGTTTTTTTCCAATGTACTTAAAGGTACATTGTCAGCGTCAACTTCATTTTCGGTTGGAGTTTCGAGTATTGAAAATATCAGATCGTCGGCCTTCAATAAATGGTCGTCAGCCATAATTACTGCTCTTTCAATGGTGTATTGTAGTTCGCGCACATTGCCCGGGAAATTATATTGCTTTAGTTTTTGTAGTGCTGCGGCATCAAAATCAACTGCTGGCTTTAAATATTTGTTAGCATACATTTTAGCAAAATGCTTAGCCAATAGGATAATATCTTCATTCCGCTTACGCAATGCAGGTACATTGATCTCGACTGTATTGATACGATAGATCAAATCCTTTCGGAAACGATTCTCGTTTGCCAGCTCATATAGTGGCACGTTTGTGGCACATATCAAACGGATATCAATATCCATGGGTTTGTTGGTGCCCAAACGGGTGACCTGGCGGTTTTGCAATACCGTTAAAAGTTTAGCCTGTTGCTGCAAACTGATATTACCGATTTCGTCTAAAAACAAAGTTCCGCCATGAGCCTCTTCAAAACGGCCGGCGCGGTCTTCACGCGCATCGGTAAAAGCGCCTTTTTTGTGACCGAATAACTCGCTCTCAAATAATGTATCAGTAAGTGCACCAACGTCTACCTTGATAAATGGCTTATCAGCACGCAATGAGCGTTCGTGAATTGCCTTAGCCATCAGATCTTTACCAGTGCCATTCTCGCCCAGTATTAATATGTTGGCGTCAGTAGGGGCGATTTTGTTTACCTTATGAAATATATCCTGCATAACATCCGAATCGCCGAGAA
>JAFAKI010000321.1 GCA_019235595.1 Mucilaginibacter sp.
AGCACCAACAGCAGAAAACGCGCACCCTCGGCCTAAAATGGTACCCGGAACATTTCATGTAGTTGAGGTGGGTAAATAAAGTTAAAAGGGTTATAAAAGTTGTAGAGGTTGAAAAGGTTTGTTTTGGGGACATCATTAACCTCTACAACCAATACAACTATTACAACCTTTACAACATTTTTTCCCCTAACAATAAGCCCCTTATAAGTATAACTAAAAAACGTTTTTGAAATTCGGCTGCGATTCCGTAATATTGCAGCCGAAATTTTTAGAAACAATTTCAGCGCCTATAGCTCAGTCGGTTAGAGTAGAAGACTCATAATCTTTTGGTCCCTGGTTCGAGCCCAGGTGGGCGCACTGAGTAAAGCCTTGGTATTCAAGGCTTTACTTGTTTAAAATCCGCGCTTTTTCCCGAAAATTTAGTCTTCTGCTCCATTTTTGTAAATGTCTTATTTACAGAATTTTATATAAATTTCAATTTCGGATTTTTGCAATGGTGGTACAAATATGGTACAGAACTTTTGAGGGATTTTCAAGGTATTGAAAGCCAGCAATGTACATTGTAAGGAAATAGGGGAGCAGAAGACTAATGCTCTTTTGGTCTAGCTTGTACCTACAATATTTGAGGTGGCAATAGCCCTTAATCATGTGGATACGGCACATCGTACGACGGATATCTATATTGAAAATGCCTGGACAATTATAGATGAAGTTCAGGAGCGGGTAGTCAATTCATCACTAAGGCTCTACTTTCAGAATCGTACTCTAATTCACTGATAGCAGTGGAAGGCATTGGGTTAAGTTTTATCAGTTTTCTTCCGGACACTCTTCAAAACATTCACGCGCGCGCTTAAGGCCCGTTGCAATGGCTTCACCTTCATTGCCGGTCGACTTCAATACCTCATTGACGATTTCGGTAGCCTTATCACGCAAATATTTGGGTTGGTTCTTGTAAGATGGGGGATCATCACCTTTGTACCAGGGCATAATGTTGTCTTTTTGACTATAACATTATTTGTGAATTTTAGTTTAATGCGAAAATGGCTTATTTACTTTAATTCAGCCATTTTTACGTAATTGCACAGGTCAGCTCTTCCTACTGAATAGTGACACTATCCAAATAATAATTGCAATAACAACAATTACTGCAATCACGCCTACTACGGCTCCGGCTTTAAAAATACCGGTTACCACCGAACAACTGGTTAATAGAACAGTCATAAGCGGAAGAATTGCTAGTTTCTCTTTCATTATATTCATACATTTTAAATTAACAATACTTACATGTAGATGATTCCGTTTTCATTAAGAGATGCTGCACCTGGTTAATTTATACCGATGATCCGCTTCTTATAAAACCAAGAAGAAAACTGATTACTGCTAAAACAAGCAGTACGTATATAATTCCACCCGCTGAATATGCAAATTCTCCAATCGCCCATCCAATTACAAGGATTACTGCGATGATATACAAAAGTGATCTCATAAGATAAATGTTTAATTTGTTAATTTTATTGCATATGAATAAAAACCAGCCACACTAAAAGTTGTTTTTCTCTGTTATCCCGGACGCCATGATATACGTACTCAAGATTTGTCGTCTATAGGTTTACAAACCGGCAAAGCCATTTTTTCACCGCGTAAATCCGTATTTTCCACCCGCAAAACCCGTATTTTCCACCAAAACTCTTAGTGTGGAGACGCTGTTCTGGTTATATAACAAATTAAAAATCTTAAATTATGCCAAGTACAAAACACACCCACCACGAGGAAGCGGCCAAACATCACGAATCTGCTGCCAAACATCATCGCTCAGCCCATGAAGCGCATCAGTCCGGTAACCGTGAAAAAGCAGCAAGCCACGCGCACTCAGCTCATGGCCATGCTACGCGAGCCGGCGAGCATGCGTCTGAGGCTTCAAAGCGCCATGCAGACGATCAGTCTTCAGAGTAAACTTTAGTGATTAATGTTAGCACGACCTGTCTGTGATCATAGTTATGCGGACAGGTCTGCTTTTTGAGTTCTTGTTTTTATGATTGATCCTGACGCCCAGGAATTCTATAGGGAAACTCTGTCAGTAATGTCTGAAACGGGGATCGATTTTTTATTAGGGGGCGGATTTGCTGTAAGCCATTATACCGGTTTACAACGCGAGACCAAGGATCTGGATATATTTTTGAGAGCCGCTGATTGTCCGAAAGCTTTGAAATATTTTGCAGATGAAGGTGTGGAAACGGAATTCACTGACGTACGATGGCTGGCCAAGGTTAAAAAAGGGAATTATTATGTCGACCTTATATTCAATAGTGTTCATGGCATTTGTACTGTCGACGATTTTTGGTTCGAACATGCGGTAGACGGAAAACTAGGCGGCATCGAACTAAAAGTTATTCCGGTTGAAGAGCTCATCTGGTGTAAAAGTTACATATGGAACCGTGAGCGCTTTGATGGCGCTGATATCAATCATATCTTTTTAAAGCAGGGGAAAAATGTTGACTGGAAAAGGTTGCTTTTGCGAATGGATCCGCATTGGCATATACTTCTCGCAGAGATATTAATGTTCCAGTTTGTCTATCCCTCTGAGTTCACGGAGATAATTCCCCGCTGGCTTTTTGACGAGCTAATTGACAGGGCACAGGACCAATGGATATTACCGAGCCCGGTTGAAAGAGTTTGCCGTGGACCTATTATCGACAGCACGCAGTATCATACTGATATAAGGGAATGGCATTTCCTATGTTACACGATTAAAACAGTTTAGATGGCAGCTGAACAACAAACACAGATTAGGATTGCCGCTGTAGGCGACTTACATACACGGCAGGCAGACAAAGGCCGCTGGACGGAATTATTCGGCCGGGTATCCAGCGAGGCTGACGTATTACTCATCTGTGGCGACCTGACCGATACTGGCGATGAAGCTGAAGCGGAAACGCTGGCTGGCGAATTAAAAGCATGTAAAATCCCGGTATTAGCTGTGTTAGGCAATCATGATCATGAAAAATCACGGCAAAAGTTAATCAGACAGATCATGCAGCAGGCGGACGTTTGTATCCTCGATGGCGAGTCAGTTATCCTCAAAGGTATTGGATTTGCAGGCATTAAAGGATTCGGTGGTGGATTTGACAAGCACATGCTTTCGATGTTTGGCGAATCGGCGATGAAGACTTTCGTACAAGAAGCAGTGAACGAGGCGTTATCTCTTGACAGGGCCATTTCACAACTAACTCAACAAAACCAGGACATAAAAATTGTGGCCATGATGCATTATTCACCGATTCAATCGACGATAATTGGTGAGCCGGAGGTTATTTATCCGTTCCTGGGCTCCTCACGGCTCGCAGAGCCTTTCAGCAAAAGAAAAGTAGCTGTTGCATTTCATGGGCATGCCCACGTCGGTACACTCGAGGGGCAAACTGCCGAGGGGGTAAAAGTATATAATGTAGCTTTGCCTGTATTGCAGAAAAATGGTTTGCAGACCGGATATTTTATTTACAACTTATAATTCGTTATGCCGACTTGCGGTAACTCTGGTGTAGTTTTAGGCGCCTGATCTTAATCCGATGAATTACTGTTTTGGGATAATATAATGTTGCTGTAACGTTACACCCCAGGTTTGCACGTAATTTGCTGCGGAAGTGAGTTTGCATGTATATCACCATGCGTCTGTTCCTGATCTCACCTTTTTCATTCACTTGTTGCAAAAGTTTGAGCGAGATTAATGCCAGCACGCCGCCGATAATGAAGAAATAATTCCAGCCCTGCAGGGTGAGCAAATGAATGTTAGGCATGCCAATAAAATCTAAATGCAGGTTACAGTCAAAAGGGTGTGAGACAAAGAAATCGGCCATTAGTCCACCAATTACTGGCGCCAATGTCGAAGACATGGCGACAAACATGTTTTTAGCGGTAATATAAGCGATGGCCTCATCATTTGGAGCCAACTTGATGCCAATATTGGATAATGCAAGGTTAATGCCGGCAGTGGCTAAACCGCTGATCACATGAATGGCTACAAGCAATGCCAGCATTGTCTGTATATTACCCGGTGTAGCTGCAAAAGCAAAAGCGAGGATGCAGGCAAT
This sequence comes from Mucilaginibacter sp., assembly GCA_019235595.1. Classification (GTDB taxonomy): domain Bacteria; phylum Bacteroidota; class Bacteroidia; order Sphingobacteriales; family Sphingobacteriaceae; genus Mucilaginibacter. The sequence goes on from JAFAKI010000321.1 coordinate 4,086, forward strand.
GTACAGCGGTGCACAAAAAGCCACTATATTTTTGTTGCTGAAACGATCTGAATAACGGTCCCATATTTTGATGGAAACGATGCTGCTCAACTGGCTGATAATACCCAAGCCGATAATATAAGCCACCGGCAGGCGCATCGTTTTCATCATGAATACGGCGAAAAAAGGTGTGGCCAGGTTTAATGCAAACGACCAAAACGAATTGAACATGAGCAGATTTCTGAAATTCTTGTTCTTCAATGGGCGCGCGAATAAGGACAGCATATTGCCATCGATCCTGCTGGCTTGCGGCTCCGGCGTGCGTAATAGTAAAATAACGCTTATCATACCCAGCATACCACCGGCGAGAAATAGTAAATGATAAATCATGATCTCGCTTGAAGGATAATGCTTTTTGATATAGTCAAGCCCCAAAGCCGTAGCCAAACTCAAGGTAACATTTAATGTTTGCGCCATGCGGCTGCGGTGCGAAAAGAATGAGCCCAGTTTTGAACCGGGTATCATATCTTTCATCCAGGCGTTCCAGCTTGCCCCGGCAATATCGCCAAAGATGTGCTGCAAGAAAAGCATCACAATCAGTATTTCTATACTGGTTTCGGCTGTAAACAAAAATGGCAATACACCTATCGCAATGAGCGGTACGCGCGCCATGAAATTACAAAATGCCGTAATAGCTTTGCGGTTTTTAAATTTTTGAACTAGCCAGATAGAAAACAGCTGAAAAATAGTGGTGAATGTTGGCAGGGCCGCCAAAACACCCAACTGAAAATTAGAAGCCCCCATGTGGATAGCCATCGCGGTAAGAAAGGTACCGCTGGTAAATACAACCATTGCTTCAGCTGAGAGCCCATCGGCAACGACAAGTTTCAGACCAGATTTCAACTGGGCTTCACTTAAACTTTTTACAGGTTTTAAATTCATTTGTCCAGCGCCAACGAGGCGCCATGTTTAATGGTGTTAAATCAATTAGTTTATTAAAAAGGGGAGGGCTAAAATATTAGCTCTTTACGCCATTAAACGCAAAATAGTTGCCAATAATATCTTCTAACATAATTATTGGTTAAAAAAACGGCAATTATTGCATCATTTGATTGCGCTCCTGATAATTTATTTATCTCATTAAACAAACTGTTTCTGACTTTCTTTCAGAAGCGCTTCTTACAAGCCGTCAAAACATAAAAAATTCAAACCCGCGCTACTAACAGCTGTTGTTTATTTAAACAGCTATAACTATGAAAACATTAAAATTTGTAATAACGATATCCTTATCGGCAGCGACAATAGCTGCCTGTCAGAACAGTAAGGATAAGCACTGGGATAGCAAATCGAGCGCGGATACCTTAAACACGATGAAAGATTCAACCGCCGACCCCACCAAAATGACAACTCAGACACTGGTAATGAAAACCACCCGGGTTGATGCAAAATTTGCGGTCGATGTAGCGGATGGTGGTCTGGCCGAAGTTGAGCTGGGCAAACTAGCACAGGAAAAGGCTACTAGTCAGCAAATAAAGGAGTTTGGTGCTATGATGGTGAGCGATCATTCTATCATAAATGACAAAATGAAAAATATTGCAAAAAATAAGGGGATTACGCTGCCTAAAGTTATGGGCGATTATCGGCAAAAGCTTAAAAAAGAGCTCAGCGATAAATCCGGAAAGGATTTTGACAGGGCTTATGTGACTGCGATGATCAAGGATCATAAAGAAGACATTAAAACGTTCGAGGTTGCACTAAAGGAATTGCGTGACACCGATCTCCGGACATTTGCCAGTGCCAATTTGCCAATATTAAAAAAGCACCTCAGTTCTATCGAGAAAATTAATAGTGAAATGAAATAATAGAAAAGGGACAGTGAGCTGCCCTGTCCCTTTCAGTTGCGGTTAAAAACTAAAACAAACTTAATACAGAGATTAAGGCTATTTAATGATGAAGAGCCACTTCCTGTCGGATCATTTATAAAAACAACACGTTTAACCATAGGTGGTTTTAATGAAAAATACCTGTTTGACAAAAGATTTATACCCATTTATTCAAGCTCATCGATAAGCAGTAGGGCAACACGGTCAACGGTTTGCAGTACGATATCCTCGGGTGGACCTTTAAATATTTCTTTTACCGCAATTGGTTTTTGGCTCACAATGGCATGAATAAACATCGTCCCTACCGGTTTATCCGGACTCTCACTTCCTCCGGGCATGATAAGGCCGGTGATGGCCACATAGATGTCCGCCTTAATGACATTGCCCAGCCTGCGCGCCATCTCTTCAGTAATTTCCGCCGATTCAGGGGTGTACTTTTTTACGAGACTTTCCGGCACGCCCAAAATATCCTGCTTAATACATGCATCATAGCAAACAATGCCGCCTTTGAGTATCTCGCCGCAATCCGGGATCAATGCAAACTCGGCCGATAATCTCCCCGCGGTTGCACTTTCGGCAAAGGTTATGGTCAGTTTTTTTTCTTTTAGCAGATGGCTGCACCGTTTCAATAATTCAGAAGGCATTTATTTACATCATTCATGATTCATTTTAAACACCATGACAGATGATAAGTTTTTTGACGGGCCCGATTAGCGAAAACAAGTATTTACCTCATTTAAAACAGGTATTAATCATTTAAACTCTCAGACAGAATAAGCTGTTCATTCTATATGTCTGACAATTCAATGTTTAACAATTTCACCCGGTTGCGATGTATATATTAGGAATTAATGCAGTATTTCATGATTCTGCTGCATGCATTTTGAAAGATGGCAAACTGCTTGCTGCTGCAGAAGAAGAGCGTTTTACACATATTAAACATGGTAAACGCCCTGTCCCTTTTTCCACATGGGAACTTCCTTTTCACGCGATTGATTATTGCCTGTGTGTAGCAAATATTCATATCAACGATGTAGATCATATCGCTTATTCTTTTGACCCATATTTGTTAATCGGGGGCGATTACCGCAAAAGGCCTACTATTGAAATTCCTTTCGATAATGAAGCGAAATTCACCAATGGCGATTGGTTGAATCCATGGGATCCGCTGTTTCTTTCATCCATTATCAATGCGCGGTATCAATTGAACGATGGATATCCGCATCACTTGCAAAAACGCTTTTTTGGCGCCGATGTACAACCGGAACAATGGCATTTTGTAGAGCATCACATTGCCCACGCCGCCAGCGCTTTTCATTGCTCACCATTTGAAAATGCAGCTGTTCTGACTGCTGACGGGCGGGGCGAATATGCTACGACAACTTACAATATAGGCAGCGGCAACGAGCTTCATCGTATCGGGCAGGTAAATATGCCACATTCCCTTGGCCTGTTGTACGAGCAGATCACCACCCATCTGGGCTTTTTACATTCATCGGATGAATATAAAGTGATGGCGCTGGC
>JAFAKI010000115.1 GCA_019235595.1 Mucilaginibacter sp.
CTGTGCCATTTACTGAATGAAAGCTGTGCGATGAACGCAATTGCCTTTCAGCTTCATGACGCATGGACTCATTGGGTTCAACGGCATAAACAGTATATCCGCGGTCGAGTAGTAGTTTGGTGAAAATGCCTGTTCCCGAACCTATATCAGCAATAACGGAATCCGGCGTCAAATGACATTCATGCTGCAGATAATCTAATACCTTATCGGGGTAACTGGGGCGATATTTCGCATAATTGGCTACCCGGTTGCTAAAACGTAAAGTTGAATCATGCGCCATAAAACAAATATTAACAAAACATTATTAATCACCAATTGACTCACCCGACATCGCTACGCTTGTCGACCCTCTCTATGGCAAGCCATAAAGAAGGTTTGAAAAAATATTTTACCCTCTTTGCGCGAAGCGAAGAGAGGGTGGTCGAGCGAAGCAAAGACCGGGTGAGTCTATACGATATGCTGCCCGCCTTGCGCTACGCATCAAATACTTATGTAATACGAGGCTTCAAAAACATGTCCGTACTTAAGATGTTGAATCGCTTCTTTTTTGCTGATGTCTACGTGCCGGCCTTCAGTATCGGCACAGCCAAGCCAGGGTTCGATACAAACAAAGTCTGCGCCAGGTTTCGCCCATATTCCCAGGTAATTAAAGTGAGGGAATTCTACAGCCACAGTTTGATCGTGTTTGGTGCTTTTTATAGTGACTTCGCGCGAGTTTAAATGCTTAAACACCCAGGCATCCTGCTTAAACATGTCGCGTGTAAGCGGTATCCTGCGCTTTTCAAGCGTCACCTGTTGAATTTCGCCTGTATAGTACCCTTTGTCGGATAGCAGGTGTTTTACCAATTTTTCGTCGGCATCAAACTCCAGGTAATAATCTTCATAATTCTCGCCTTTATTAAAAGGCACATTAAATGCGGGATGACCGCCTACTGAAAAATAAATGGTCTCACGCTCGTGATTAATCAACTTATAGGTAACACGCAGCGCGTTTTCTATCAGGTCATAACAAATTTGAAAATCGAATTTATAAGGGTATACCTCCAGCGTGTGATCAGAATAGGGTAGCGAAAATTTAGCAGATACCTCGTTTGATTCGATCAGCAATAGCTCTGACTGCCTGTTAAACCCATGACGCTCCATTTTATAAGCCTTGCCATTTACCAGCAACTCGTTATTAATCAATCCGCCTACAACCGGGAACAGGTTTGGGGCGTGCCAGGGCCATATAAACGGATCGGCTTGCCACAAATGCTCAGTTTCTGTTGCTTTGTTATAAATTGAAGTAAGTTCGCCGCCCTTATTGCGAATGGATACCCTCAGAAAGTCGTTTTCAATACTGGTCATAGGAGTTGGTTAAATGGTTGTTAGCGTAATACAAATTACTGCATTTTTTTGAAATGCACGATCAAAATTCTGACCAATAAAATTGAGGTTAGTTGATTAGCGATTAGAGATCAGAGATTAGTTTTTTTAAGAAGAAAGATGACGATTAATCATCGCCATCTTTCTTCTTCTTTTCTAATATCACAAATGCGCTGCGTTTTGGTGCTGGCATTACAGAGTTTTCGCCTTTTACCGATTTCCAGATCACTTCATTCAGGTCAAGGTCGGGTGTTTTGTCCTCTTTCGCCAGGTTGAAAAATTGTGAGCGACGGCTGCTTTCATTATCCGCCACATTGCGTTGTTCCAGGTCAACCTCGGCAGGTTTTACAACATAGGGTGTCAGATCAGGTTTGTTGGAGAAGCATTCGTACAACGGTTTGGCGGCGGCATCATATTGGCTCATCGGTGGCAGGCCTAAAATTAACTCGATAGTGTGCAATATGCCCGAAGTAGAATACATTTCGTGTATTACGGCATTACGTTTCACATAGCCACCCACTACGAATGCTGGCGAACGGTGCGCGTCTATATGGTCGGGGCCGTTTTGGGCGTCATCCTCTAAAATAAATACCACTGATTCTTTCCAGATCGGGCTTTTGGAAAGATGCTCGATCAGCATACCTACGGCCAAGTCATTATCGGCCACGGCTGCAGTTGGTGATATTGCACCCTTATGCTGCCCGCTCGTATGATCGTTAGATATACGGATAGTACTTAATTGAGGAACTTTGTTGATGGCCAGTAGCGAGTCAAAGTCATGCGCCCATATTTCTTCGCGTTTAACATCTTTAATGTCGAGATCAAAACCCGGTGATTTTTCGCAATAGTGTCCTTCCAATACCGGGATATTGGCCTTGTTGTCATCAACAAATTCGCCGTAAGTACGATAGCTTAGCCCAGCACGTTTACAATAGTCCCAAATATATCCATCGCGTGGATCACCTATGCGGCGTGTACCTTCTGAGTCGTAGTTGCCCCCGCGACCGCCATAGCTGGTTGGCCAGGTTTTTTCGATAAAGTCAGTTGCATAGGCAGCGGTACTCCAGTTGTGTCCATCGGCGCTTACTTCGGCATCTACATAAAAATTATCCAGCAAAACAAACTCATTTGCAATGGCATGTTCATTAGGCGTAACATGCTTGCCGAAGATGCATAGCGAAGTATCGCCCGCACCTTGCGGCATATCGCCCAAAACCTGGTCGTAAGTGCGGTTTTCCTTGATGATATAGAAAACGTGTTTAATGGGCGATTTCTCGCCCAGCATCCGGGGAATAGGGTTGCCTGCTAAGCCATCGGCCAAAGCAGTTTTCTTGGTATTGAAAGGTGTGTTGGCATATACCTGTTTGGTGTATATTTTAAGTTGAGCTTCCTGAGGCGCTTTTATAAATGATAAAGTCCCTTTAAACAAACCGCCAATGTATTGCTCTTTAGTATTCTTCGCACCGGATTTGTAACCGCTGTTGTCCGCCTTTTTTATTGGTTGCGGACCGTGCGGATTGGCCATTGAGGTAAAACCTTTGCCATTGCTTACCAGTATTTTGCTGCCCAATGTTTTTACATTGGTTGGGTACCATCCCACGGGAATAAAGCCGAGACTATGGCTGCTGCCCGGTTTTGAAACATCAAATACGGCCAGGCAGTTGTTATCTGCGTTGGCGATGTACAGCCTCTTTTCATCGGGCGATAAAGCCAGTCCGTTGGTGGTCGAGCCGGTAAGGTGTGTGGGGTAAAGTGAGGTAGAGAAAGTTTCAACAGTCTTATCAGTCGCGGTATTGATCACGGAAACCGAGTTATCATTCGCATTGGCAACAAACAGATAGGTGCCTTTTTTATTCAGTAGCAACTCATTAGGGTGATTGCCGGTTTTGATTGTTTTGGTAAGGCTTCCTGATACAGTGCTATAAACCACTACTTTTTCATCACCCCAGATGGAGATATAAAGATTCTTCCCATCGGGCGAAAGGATACAGCTATAAGCCTCCGCAGGCAGTTTAATATGCTTTAAGATCTCACGGGTTTTTAGATCGACAACATATAGCGCGCTGTCCTCTTTGGTTACTGTGTACAAATGGGTGCCGCTTTTGTTGACCGTGATGCCGGTAGGGCAAACCTTGTTTTTAGGCCATGATGACGGCGCCAAACGTATGGTGTCGGCTTTGCCAATTTTGTTGTCTTCTATGTGATAACCCAATATCCGGTTATCATTACCCCCGGATACATACAACATCTTTTCGTCATGGCTAAATGCCAGGCCGTACCATGATTTACTGATCACCTTCTCGTCCAAAAGCTTTTCATTCTTCGGGTCGATCAGTTGTACCGACTGGGTGCTTTGCCCATTGTTTGTTACTGCAAGCAATTTGCCTGATGCCGATAACTGTATGTTCAGCGGCAGATCGCCCAATGGCAGACCGGTACCAGCCGGGCTTAATTTCCAACCGTTAGGTAAGAGCACCTGTCCGGTTTTTTTAATTTTGCCAGGAAGCTGGGCAAAGATTTGGAGAGCAGATAGGAGAAGAATAGCCACACAGGGAATAAGTTTCTGTTTCATGGTATTGAATAATGGTCAGATCAAAATTACTGTTTGATCTGATTCTATTGTACCATTAACAAAAACTTAATCTTAGTGATTAATTAATCAGTGACCAGAGATTAGTTGCTTGTCGGTCGAAGATTAAATTAAGGTAGCTTGTATCAGCTATGATGATTTCTTGCATTTGCGATATCGTTATCTAATTCATTTGCCGGATAGTTGAACACGGATCCATAATTTGAAAGCAACTCCATAAATGTTGCTTTTGAATAGCCGGCAAGTTCTGCAGTTTGCCCAAGGGAAAGCTTGCCCATGTCATACAATTGTGCTGCAAGAGCGGTGGATGCTTCCTGATCCGACAGATCTAAATTATCCGGTAAATGAATTTGTAAGATACGCATAAATAAATTTTGTAATATTTATTGCTTATTGCAATAGTTCCGGCCTGATCTTGTCGGTGAACTCTTTCGCGAATTTGTTCAGCTTCGGCTGGATCACAAAAGCACAATACGATTTGTTTGGATTATCATTATAATAATTCTGGTGATAATCTTCAGCCTTGTAGAACTCTGATGCATGCGTTACTTCGGTTACGATCGGTTTATCAAAAACCTTCTCGTCAGTAAGCCTTTTGATCATGGCTTCAGCTTGTTGCTTCTGCTCACCGGTATAATAAAATATTGCCGAACGATATTGCGTACCGATATCATTACCCTGACGGTTAAGCGTGGTGGGGTTATGTGTTTTAAAGAATACCAGCAATAATTCGTCAAATGTGATTTCGTCTGCATCATATTCTAAGTGGATTACCTCGGCATAACCGGTATCCCCATTACAAACTTCCATATAAGTTGGGTTGGGAATGTGGCCGCCCATGTAGCCTGATGTTACTGATTTTACACCTTTCAGTGTCTGGAAAATGGCTTCTGTACACCAGAAGCAACCGTTTCCAAATGTTATTTTCTGTATGTTCATATACCGACTGGTATCCAATATGATGCCGATTTGATTTACCTGCCATAAAGGCATATAAAAATTAACATTGTGATGAATAATTTATAATTTAGATGTCGATATTACATTTATTCAAACCCTTGAACATCATGTTATTTTCTAAACTACTCTTTCGCCTGACAAAGGCGTTTACGCTATTATTGTTTATAATTCTTAGCATCAAAGCTTTTAGCCAGTCGCCACGTTCCAGAATGGATTTTGATAAAGGCTGGCGTTTTCATTTAGGTGACGTGAAAGGTGCGGAAAAGACAGAACTTAGTGATGCCAACTGGCGTGCACTTGATCTGCCGCACGATTGGAGTATCGAAGGCAAATTTAGCAAAGATAACCCAGCCACGCCTGATGGCGGTGCTTTGCCAGGGGGTATTGGGTGGTATCGTAAATCGTTCACCATTCCGGCTACGTCAAAGGACAAAAAGATATACATCGATTTTGATGGTGTTTACCAGAAAAGTACGGTTTGGATCAATGGTCACGA
>JAFAKI010000340.1 GCA_019235595.1 Mucilaginibacter sp.
ATTTACCTTATATTTCGATGTCAGCGAGTCGCCATAAAAGCCTGCAGCATAAGGCATAACCAAAACAGCTGAATCAACTACAATAGATCCAGTTGGAAGCGAATATGCCCCTTGACCGGGCAAATTCAAAGCGAGCGCCACGTTAGATTCCACCGTACCAAACACTGGATCATTAAAATAACCGAATGGCGTTTTTGTAAGGCCAGATGTTGCTATAGAATCCTTGGACAAAGGGTTGCCGATGTCGGGCAAGGTGTTAACGACTATTGTACATGTATCGATAAGGGAACCGTTCAGTTGCGTAGAAGAATCCACACCCAACCCAATAGTATCCTTGTTTTTACAACTATTTAAAATAAAAAGACTTATTAACAGGGTCAATAAGTCTAATCGGAAAAATTTCATATATGATCTCAAAACTTATGCAACATGTACCAATTCCTCATTGGTAATTTCGTCGTAAAAATTGTAATAATTTTCGAAATCAGAAGTGGAATTAAATTCTAAAACCGATTTATTGCTGTTTTTAACATTATTTAACACTTCATCGTCAATATTTTCGCTGCCCAAAACTATTCCATCAGAATAGTGAATAGCACCTGCATACAACGCTGAATTGGTACCTGGTTTATAAACCTCGGTGTGTTCTTCAGTCATATCAGCCATAACCGCTTTGTGCGTAAAATCAGCATTCATCTGACCGTTAAAGTCATTCTCGTAAATAGAATAAACTACTTTCGCATTTTTAAAGGTCGGATCATCCTTGTAAGTCGTTTTTAAATAAGCCGGAACTAAAGCGCTCATCCAGCCGTGGCAGTGGATGATATCAGGCGCCCAGCCTAACTTTTTCACCGTTTCTAATGCGCCTTTGCAAAAGAAAATTGTCCTCTCATCATTGTCAGCATAAAATTTCCCATCCTTATCAGCAAACACGTGTTTCCGCTGAAAATACTCTTCATTATCTAAAAAATATACCTGCATACGCGCTGCCGGGATTGACGCAACTTTGATGATCAAAGGATTATCATTATCATTAATAATGATATTCATACCCGATAAACGGATCACCTCATGAAGCCTGTTCCTGCGCTCATTGATATTTCCGAAACGTGGCATCAGGATACGTATTTCGTAACCTTTTTCCTGCATTGCCTGGGGAAGCTGCCGCGTAATTTCAGAAATTTTAGAGAGTTCGAGGAAAGGTGACATTTCATGTGTGATGAACAGAAGCTTAGATTTACCCATCTCTAATCAGTATTAAAATTATGTTAAGAAGTCAAAAAATTTGAGTCTGCAAATATAAGCATTATCTTATGAATTATCAATCTATTATGCAAGTAAGTTTTGGTTATTTTTAATCAATTGCACAACTTTGCCCGTTTTGAACTAAATCCCTGCCAATTGAAGATTTTCACCACTAAGGAAAACCTGACCGAGTACCTGGGCGAATTGCGCAATAGCGGCAAAAGCATAGGCTTTGTACCCACCATGGGCGCTTTGCACCAGGGCCATCTATCACTGCTGGCCCAGGCACAACAACATGCCGACATTACTGTTTGCAGTATTTTTGTGAACCCTACTCAATTTAATGACCCTAAAGATCTTGAAAAATATCCCCGCCCTATAGCGTCAGACATTAAAAAACTGGAACAGGCCGGATGCGATATTTTGTTCAACCCGGAAGTAAGCGAAATGTATGCCGCCAATGAGCAATGGCATTTGGACCTTGGCGAACTGGAACACTTGCTCGAGGGAAAATTCCGACCGGGTCACTACCAGGGTGTAACGCAGGTTGTATTTAAGTTACTCGATATTGTTAAGCCGGATGTAGCCTTCTTTGGGCAAAAAGACTATCAGCAGTTCCTGGTAATTCAAAAAATGGTCGACCTGCTACACCTACCTGTAAAATTAGTTATGTGCCCCATTTTGCGCGAAGCAGATGGATTGGCCATGAGCTCGAGGAATATTCATTTATCACCCGATGACCGGCAGCATGCGCTTGTTTTGTCAAAAACGCTTAACTGGTTAAAGCAGAATTTTGATATTAACCAGCTAGCCCCCTTAACCTGGGAATGCGAAGAAAAGATCAGTGCTGAGCCCGGCGTACAACTGGAGTATTTTGAAATTGCAGATGGCGAAAACCTGCATAATGC
>JAFAKI010000229.1 GCA_019235595.1 Mucilaginibacter sp.
CAGAGTCGTAAACTACGTTGCTGGCAACAATTTTCCGGGTCATCACATCGCCGTTAAACTTCTCCAAAATGAACTCATAACCCGTTTTTGACGCCGGATCAAATGACCGTACAAACACGAAGGTGTGTTTATCTAATTGCATGTGCACCTCGTTCTTTGTGGGGTCGCTATCACTGAAGTGTGTGGCTTCAAAGTCGACTTTAAGGCGATTTGTATAAGGAATAAGGTATACGTTGGCGAAAAATGATACGATGAATAGCAAAGACGCGGCAATAAAATATGGCCTTAAAAAGCGATTAAAGCTGGCCTTAGATGTCAATATAGGCACGATCTCCGTCTGGTTGGCCATCTTGGCGGTGAACAGTATTACAGCCAAAAAGTTGATCAGCGGCGACAGGTAATTTAGGTAAAACGGGATAAAACCCGCATAGTATTGAAAGACAATATCGTGAAAGGTGCTTTGCTTTTTCAGGAAGTTATCCAGGTGCTCGGATACGTCAAAAACCACCATTACCACTGAAAAAATGGCCAGTGTAAATATGAATGTGCCCAGGTATTTTCTGATAATATACCGGTCAACAACCTTCAGATATTTCCTTAAAAACTTTCTCATTTATAATCGTTGGCCCAGGCGGTTTACCATCAAATTTTTCCAGTTATAGAACTCGCCCGATATGATTTTTTCGCGTGCTTCTGTCACTAACCAAAGATAAAAATGCAGGTTATGCAAAGTGGCTATCTGCGCACCCAATATCTCGCCCGAGTGAATTAAATGCCGAAGATAAGCTTTTGTATAAGTCCTGTCTGTATGCAGGTCGCTATCAGCTTCAATCGGACTAAAATCGTTCTTCCACTTCTCGTTTTTGATATTAATAATACCCTCTTTGGTGAAAAGCATACCATTGCGGGCGTTACGGGTTGGCATTACGCAATCAAACATATCAATACCTAAAGCAATGTTCTCCAATATATTTACGGGCGTACCAACACCCATTAAATAACGCGGTTTTTGCTGTGGCAATATATTGCAGACCAATTCGGTCATGGCATACATTTCTTCGGCTGGCTCACCAACGGACAAACCGCCGATTGCATTCCCCTCTCGCTCAAATGAGGCTATAACTTCAGTAGATTTTGTCCTCAGATCTTTATAAACCGATCCCTGTACAATAGGGAACAAAGTCTGGCTATACCCATATTTTGGTTCGGTACTATCAAACCTGTCGCAGCAACGTTTAAGCCAGCGGTGCGTCATTTCGATTGACTTCCGGGCGTAGCCGTATTCGCATGGATAAGGCGTACATTCGTCAAAAGCCATAATGATATCAGCACCTATTACACGCTGAATATCCATCACATTTTCGGGTGTAAACAGGTGTTTTGAACCGTCAATATGTGAACGAAACGTAACTCCTTCCTCTTTTATTTTACGGACCTCGGTTAATGAGTATACCTGGTAGCCCCCGCTGTCGGTCAATATTGGCTTATCCCAACCATTGAATTTATGTAATCCGCCCGCTTTTTCAAGCGTATCAAGTCCTGGCCTTAAATATAAATGGTAAGTATTACCCAAGATGATTTGCGCCTTGATATCGTCCTTCAACTCGTGCTGGTGGACGGCTTTTACGGTGCCTGCGGTGCCTACAGGCATAAATATTGGGGTTTGTATGGTGCCGTGATCGGTAGTTATTTCGCCTGCGCGCGCCTTCGATAACGGGTCTTGTGCTGTTAAACTAAATTTCATTTCGAGGCTGCAAAATTAGTCATTTATGTTTGATTTGGTTGGGTTTAGTTGAAATGGTTGTAGTAGTTGCAGAGGTTAAAGTGAGTTGATTTTCACCATTTTTAGGTCTTCCAACATTTATAACCATTATAACTACTACAGCCATTACAACCCCTACAACACCCCACAACCCTTACAACGATTCCAACGTTTACAACCATTATAACTATTACAACCCTGATTATTTTTTCCACAATAGGGCAATAAGTGCCAAAACTTATCCACTATCACTGGACAATCATGGTTTTTTTTACAATTTTACCCATATATATTGACCTGATTTGGAAACCTATTTACCCGACGCGCTTTTCATACTGTTAACCTTCTGCTTTATTGTTCAGCTGTACTATCTTATTTTTTATCATAACAGGCTGAAGTCTTATCATCAGGTTGAGGAATTAGTTCCCTCTTCAGTCCCTGTTTCGGTGATCATAAGCGCCCGTAACGAGGCTGATAAATTGCCCGAAAATCTACCCTCGATACTCGAACAAAACTATCCGGATTTCGAAGTAATTGTCGTAAATGATTGTTCAGTGGATGATTCTGAGAACGTGCTGAAAGCAATCCAGGAGAAATACCCTCATTTGAAAATTGTTACTGTTACAGAGAACGACCGCTTTAAAACGGGTAAAAAATTCGCGTTGACCATGGGTATCAAAGCATCCAAAAACGAACACCTCTTGTTTACAGATGCAGACTGCAAGCCGGCTTCGGCCGACTGGATTACCCGAATGGCGGCAAATTTTACGGGCGATACAGAGATTGTTCTGGGCTATTCGCCATATTATAAAGCCAAAGGATTCCTTAATTCTCTTATACGGTTTGAGACCGCAAAGACAGCTATCAATTATCTTTCTGCAGCATTAGCCGGTAATCCTTATATGGGTATAGGTCGCAATTTAGCCTATACAAAAACGCTGTTTTTTAAGAATAAGGGTTTTGCGTCGCACATGCATGTAATGTCGGGTGACGACGATTTGTTCGTAAATCAAAATGCTACTGCTGACAATACGGCTATCGAAATCCACCCCGACGCGTTCACTTTTAGCCCTGCCAAAAACACTTTTGCGTCTTTTTATGTTCAGAAGAGGAGGCATATGGGCGTAGGGAAGTTGTATAAAAATAATCACCGCCGCATGTTGAGTTTTGATGCTTTGACAGGGTTTTTATTTTATATACTGGTGATTTTGTCCCTTGTTCTGGATTACGATCCGCTGCCTGCTTTGGGAATATTTGTTTTCAGGTTAGTTGCACAATTAATTGTATATTCAAGAATATTCCCTAAGTTGGATGTGAAAAATTTATTGTGGTATTTACCCTTTTTCGACCTTGTTTATTATGTTTATTTAAATATTTTTGGATTGATAGGTACTTTTATAAAAACTACACAGTGGAAGTAAACGCAAACTTTACCGAAAACGCAAAAAACGATTTTCACCTTGTTGTGAAAGCACGCGAGGGAAATCAAAAAGCCTATGCTGATCTAATGCACAGGTATAAAGACTCCATCTACTTTATGGCGCTTAAAATGGTTAACAACAAGGAGGACGCTATGGACCTTACCGTGGAAACCTTTGCCAAAGCGTTTGAAAAACTGGACAAATATCAGCCTGACTATGCATTTAGTACCTGGCTGTTCCGTGTAGCCACCAACAACTGTATCGATTTTATCCGCAAAAAAAAATTGAATACCATGTCCATCCACGGAATGGTAGATGATGACGGTGAAGAGAAAACGTTGCAGATAAAAGCAGATGTGCTGAACCCGGAAGAGTCATCTATCAAGAAACAGCAGACACAGGAACTAAAAGTACTCATCGAAAGTTTACCTGCCCGTTATCGTAACCTGATCACCCTGAGATATTTTGATGAATTATCATACGAAGAAATAGCACAGCAGCTCGACCTACCTTTGGGTACGGTTAAAGCGCAGCTGTTCAGGGCCAGGTACCTGCTGGGTAATATCATTAACCGCTTTAACAGGGATGACATCTGATATCTTATTAAAATATTTCCCCGATCTAAGCCCTGCGCAACAGCAACAATACCAGCAACTGCCCGAATTGTATAATCTCTGGAACAACCAGATCAACGTCATATCCCGAAAAGATATTGATTCCTTATTGGAACGGCACGTGCTGCATTCACTCGGCATAGCCAAAGTAATGCCCTTTTTGCCGGGTGAAAGCGTACTAGACGTAGGCACGGGCGGAGGTTTCCCCGGTTTGTCGCTGGCTATTCTATTTCCTGAGACACAATTTTACCTGGTGGATTCTATTGGAAAAAAGATAAAAGTGGTACAAGAAGTTGCCAAAGCCATTGATTTGAAAAACCTGAAGGCTGAACATATAAGAGCTGAGCAAGTACCCGGTAAATTCGATTTTGTGGTTTCCCGCGCAGTAACTCAATTGAAAGATTTTTATCCCTGGGTGAAAGGGAAGTTCAACAAAACTTCAAAAAATAAGCTGCCTAACGGCATATTATATCTTAAAGGAGGCGACCTGTCCCAGGAGATTGCAGAATCGGGCCTCCAGGTAAAGCAATATCATCTGAAAGATTACTTTACCGAAGAATTCTTTGAAACTAAACAGGTGATCTATGTAAAAGGGCAATAAAAATATTGCCCTTTTACATTTTAATTCTTACCGTTTTTAGTCGTATCCTTCTTTTTCTTTTTAAAAAGATTTAAAGGATTTGGTGGTGGTGGCGGTCCTGCCGGTTGCGCAGCCGGTCCTGACGGTGGCGTAGTGGTCGCAGTTGTTTTATCGTCGCCTTTTTTATTGGCAGTAGTATCTTTTTTATGCTTTTTAAAAGGGTTTATTTTCTTTAACAGCTCATCAGGCGGTGGTGGTGGAGATGGCGGCCCCCCGGGTGGCGGTGATGGCTGGCTTTGCGCAAATCCGTGCGTCGAAACGCATAGAAATGCCAGGAATAATGGAACTATAAGCAGGTATTTCAGCCTTGCTGAGTAACCCGCTCTATTGGTGGTGTTTTTCATCATGCCTCTTGATTTGAGATGGTTGTTTGTTGATCGAAGTTATCAAAAAATATCCTTGGGAAACCACAATTTAGAACGCTTTTATGTTAAATTTTTCAATAATAAAATGCTAAAAATTTGAGCAATTTTACTTTTTTTGTATCTTCAACGCCTGATACCTGAACTTTAAAATATGTCATTATTACACCGCCTTGCTTTAACTTTTATAAAAAATATTGGCCCTGCACTAGCCAAATCCATGCTTTTTCATTTTGGAGATGAGGAGCAAGTGTTCAAAGCCTCCAAATCAAAATTGATTCAGATACCGGGAATTGGTGAGAAAAGATACCTGGATATCAATTTTAAAACCGCACTTGAACGAGCGGAAGAAGAGTTGGATTATATCGAAAAGAACAATATCACCCCCATTTTTTATACTGATCCTACCTATCCAAAACGACTAAAAAACTGTATTGATGGCCCCATATTGCTTTACGGGAAAGGGAATTTTAATTTAAATCTACGTCATGTGGTCAGTATTGTAGGAACCCGGAGGGCTACAGAATATGGTAAGCAGCTTTGCAGACAGCTGGTAGAAGAATTACAGGAATACAATGTTTTGATAGTGAGCGGACTTGCTTTGGGAATAGATACCTATGCACATAAAGAATCCTTAAAGCAAGGTGTACAAACGATAGGCGTGTTGGGTCATGGGTTCGATAGGATATACCCCGTGCAGAACCGTTCAATCGCCGAAAAGATGCAGGAAAACGGGGGGATACTAACCGAATATCCATCTGGAACAATACCAGATCGTGAAAACTTTCCGCAACGAAACCGTATAGTAGCCGGCATGGCGGATGCTACTGTAGTGGTTGAGGCCGGAATTAAAGGCGGTGCCTTAATCACCGCTGAGATTGCAAACTCCTATAATCGCGACGTTTATGCTTTTCCCGGAAGAATAGATGATGAGTTCTCGGAAGGGTGTAACTTCCTGATCCGCCATAATAAAGCCGGCTTATTAACCTGCGCCGCCGACCTGGCTTATTGTTTAGGCTGGGAAAAAATGGATGACGGCCGGCCGGCAGTCGAGCAATTATCCCTGCCAATGGATCTATCAAATGAGGAAAGGATCATTTTGGATATCATTCATCAGCATAAATCGCCTCTGGCCATTGATGAATTGACAATTAAAACAAACATGCCCATGAGCCAACTGGCTATGAACCTGTTAAATATGGAAATGCAGGGATTTATAAGGTCGCTGCCGGGGAAGATGTATTGTATCAATTGATAATATCGAATAATGAATTTTGAATGTCGAATGATGAAGTATTTTTCCCACTTCATCATTCAATATTGGATATTCGGTGTTCATTATTCTCAGGCTTCTTTCGGCGAGCTAAACCATGCCAGTTTACCCGAATCATAAGTGAGTTCCTTCCAGGAATCGAACTCAAAATTGATCAGTACAACTGCCCCGGGCGATACTTCGCGTATTTCACCGGTAAAGTAATGGACCAGCTGAGCTATTCCAGGGTTGTGGCCAACTAATGCTATAAAATCGTGATTATCAGGGAAATCACCGATTACATACAACAAAGCTTGCTGACTTGCATCATAAATCCGTGAATCTTCTGACGGTTTATGAAGTCGTAAATGCTCAGAAAGTATGTTGGCAGTAGCTAAAGTACGCAGGGAAGGACTGGTAACCAATATTTCGGGTACAGCCCCTGCGCTTTCAATCCGTTCGGCCATGATGGTGGTATCCCGCATACCG
>JAFAKI010000302.1 GCA_019235595.1 Mucilaginibacter sp.
TGACCCAGGGGGCGCGTTTTAGGGTGGACATTACAGACGTGATAGACGCCGCTGCTAATGCAAGCTATAGTATCAACCATTCGGTAAATTCTATACCGCAGGCCAATGTGAATAATAATTACAGAACCATTAACCTGGGTGTCAGCGGTAAAAATTATGTATGGAAAGATTGGACATTGAGCTACGACTATACCAAAACACTTTACGAAGGCTACACAGGTGCTACCAATCCAAATATTCTAAACGCTTATGTAGAACGCCGCTTCCTAAAAGGGAACGTTGGTACCCTGCGCTTTGCGGTGAATGATATTTTCAACCAGAATACGGCATATACCTCTACCCAAACAAGCAGTTAAATTAATCAAAGTAACGTAAACCGTCTGGGCAGGTACTACATGCTCACCTTTACCCTGAGGCTGCAAAAATTTGCGGGTAAAGCACCCGCAATGGGTCTTGGGGGGCCAGGCTTCAGGCCTGGTGGTCCGGGCGGCCCAGGCCCTGGCGGACCTCCTCCGGGTGGTGGCATGGACTAGTTGAGTTAAGTTAGATTGAGTAGAATTAAGTTGATTAGGTGCGGAACAAAAACTCAATCAACCTAATCAACCACTTAACCACTCAACTAGCCCAAAAAAGATCTTCCATCCTTGAGAAAGATGGCAGGCCAGGATCGATAAATATGAGGTTGATCTTGATTTAGTTGACCGCGTTCCGGGATGAGATCCGGAACGCTTTTTTATGTCGATTTTTCAATAGAAAAATATCTGTAAAGAAAATGTTACATAAATTTCAAAACTATCATATTAGTTAAAATCAGAGCTAAAATTCCTCAAAAAATAAATCCCATAAACAAGTGACTTTTTGCTTCGGGTATAAAAAGGCCGATTGCGTCCTGATTTGTCACTTTTTATCATTCGATCAATTTGGAACAGACTGCTTTTCAGCTATAAAAACTAAAATTATAGTGAATAATGTGCATAAAAAATGTTAATAACCCTAACTTTAAATGTTAATAATAAATCTGGAAAACACCGAACTATTATAGCTGGCATCCGTACAATATATTACTTAATTGTTAAAGAAAATTGTTCGCATGAGGAAAATTCTATTGATATCTGTGGTTGGCGTTATGTTCCTTGGTTCGTGCAAGAAAGGTGAAAATACTCCGAAGCCTGTTTCCCCCACTACCCCCATTCCACCCGCCACACTGCCTGTAGTTGTACAAGCTGATACTATCCCCGATGGGGCAATGGTAAAGGTAAAATTTCAACTGGACTCGACACCCATTGACGAAACCGTATTAAAGTTTGAGCATTCGGCCTCCGCCAATTTTTCAAACTCCGGAGATGCAATCTATTTTCCGGGGTTCGGCAAGGGAAGTTTATGCAGCCTTACCCACGACGGGGTTAATTGCGCAATACAGACCGTACCGTCTGCTCCGGGTAAGCCTATCCCCCTAATGGTAAAGGCCAAAAGCAACGGCGTATATACTTTAAGTGCGAGCCTTATCAAAAATATCCCGCCAGACAAGAATATATGGCTGAAAGATGCTTACCGGAAAGACTCGCTGGATATCAGAATATGGAACTATCGCTTTGACATTATAGAATCGGACACCAGCTCGTTTGGAGCAGGGAGGTTTACTTTGGTGATACGATAACATCGTTAATTATACGTGCAGTCGTTCAGCTACCTGGTCAAGGGTGTATTCCACGTACTTTTTCGCGCGGTCTACATAATCAGGGGCATCCTCCAGCAATTCTTCCAACAGAGATTTGCCGTTTTCTTTTTTCCTGGTCAAATAATAAATTCCGTAACCCACTGTGGCGCCTATCGCCATATATTTTATAATACGCATGGTATTGCTCTTAAACGTGAAATAAAGTTACAAAAATCGGATAAGAGAATCATCTGACAAAACACTTTTACCCGGGATTGAGTTTTTTTAATTGATCTCTTCGTGTTCCAGTTGCTGAATCATCTGGTCATCGAAACTAAAACGCAGGTCGGCCTCTATTTTTTCGCGCGTAGGGCGTAAAAAAATAAAGTATAGCGTCATGAAGGCAGTGATAACCAGAAAAAATATATTGCCGCTGAGAATATAAGCGACTATAGAAAACAGTGAGGGGCCCAGTATCAGCGCAAAACGGGTGATCAGAACCGATTGATAACCTGTAAGTTTCTCCAACAAGTTTTCTTTTTCGCGCAGCAGGTATTTTTGTTTCTTAAATATCAGGTAGCCACCAAAAAAGCCTCCCAATGCAAGCACGGGGGCAATAAACACAAACTGGTCGTCCATATTCATTACACCAAAATACATTCTTGTTGTTTGGGCAAAAGCCACAATAGCAAACAGCATCTGGAATGCCAGCATAGCCACATGCGTAAATGCCAGTGTTTTTAACACGCTTTCAGGCGTGATCGGTTTTAAGGTTCTGTTGTAGTCCATGGGTATTTATCGCTAACGACAACCCATTTTTACGAAAAGCATCCGCGAAGGTTTCTATTTTTCATCCAGTTGCACTGTACCGGATTTTTTATCGAGGCTGATATTGATGATCATCACGAAAAGTGAGTTATCAAAACGGAAAATCTGCTGATAGGCGTCTGATCCCTGGAACACCATCGTCATGCTTGAACGTTTGGCTTGCGCGAGCAATGAATTAAGATCCTGTAAACGGAGCGTATGGTAGATCACCTGCCTGGTGGTATTACCGCTCATCAACTGGATGGTTTGCCCCAGCGATACAGTTTCCGCGATCACAGGGTTTATCCTATTGCTCCTGAATTGTTCATAACTTTTGCCACTCAACACCGTTTTGCCAGTTGGTTTAAACCCTTTTGTTATTACAAGATAATTGTGCACCTGGTCGGTAGTCATAGCAGTAAGGCCCTGCAATTCCTCTAACGACAGGCTTTGCGCGCGACATACCATGCCCGCGAAAAGTAACGTGATGACAAAAAGATATTTTTTAATCATATCAATTACTAAAACTACTATTATCCAAGCGATTATTAGTCACCCGGGTGGTAAGTTTTTATGGCGTGTTTCAAAACATCGGCCTTGTAAAACAAAATGTCTTTAAAATGCCCATTAATAAATCCTTCAGCCTGATCGGTAAAATGCGTGGATGCTGGGTCGAACGACTCGCCCCCGGTAATAATACTTTTAGCCTTCAGGCGCGGACCAAATTCAACGGCGGCAATAAAACTATTGCCACTATAGCCATACCGTTTTTGCGTGTTTATACTTTTGCTTTGGTATGATGCCAGCTGTCCAAACTGCGATCCCACCAAAGCCACGGGCAAGCTGGGTGATTTATCGTCAAATGTTATGCCATCAGCCGGCCTTTGATAGCGATTGATCTCACCCCATTCCATTTTCCACGTTCCATAACGTTTTTCGAGGCTTTGTAATGACTCGCTGAAAATTCCAAGATACCTTTTCGGGCTCGTTTTTTTAAGCAATTGCGCAAAACGCACTGTCTGATAAGTAGATTCTTCCACAGTCTGCGCATGCGGCAACTCATCTATCAACCTTGTACCCCACTCTACCGCGATACTTGTAGCGACTGAATTCGCAGCCGAATGCCGGTCCCAATTTTTCATTATCCCAATAGGCCCGGCCAATGCTTTTTTGATTGAATCATTGGCAGATTCATAGGCGCGGAACAGTGGTGGCAGCACATCATCAAACATTGCCAGGTAATGGTCGTAGCCTTTGGCTATCAGTTCATCAAGTGATACATTTTTGGCATTGTTAAATAACCTAAGGGCGTTTATACCACGATAGTTTTGGCCGTTGGTAGCCATATATGCCGGATATTTATTTTTGTCGGGACTGCTTGTGCCTGAGCAGGTGTAGGGTGTCGAATTACAGTTTTCTATCCAACCTGTTGCCGGGTCATAAACATGCACGATCTCATTTAATGGGTGGGTTCCCTGCCATTCGGTAGCGGATGTTGTGCCATCCACAGGTAAAGTCCAATTTAATTTAGGATCGCGTTTAGGCATAAAGTTGCCATTTCAGAAAGCGATGTGGCCCTTATCATCAGCATATACCGTGTTATTACTGCCGTTGGATACCAGTCGCATAGCTTTTTTATACTCTTCAAAATTTTGGGCCTTTGTAATAAGCCATGATTCAAGCAGTGCATTGTACGATCGGTTGTTCGAGCGCAAAGCGAGCCATTTTCCACCCCTGCTACCCAATACCGGACCATGATGGGTGTAATACCCGGTTATGCTGCGCGGTTCAGTTTTATCCCCATTTTTTACATTGATAACCAATTGGCGGGTAATTACAGGTTTCAGTTTACCATTATATTCATAATACCATTTGCCACCTTTTTTGATGACCTTTTCAGCATATAAGTCGGATACGTCGGCATTGCTGGTCGTATGCATCCATCCGCAGTGCGGGTTAAAGCCCTGGTAAACAAAAAAGTTACCCCAGGTGGCAGCACCGTAGGCATTCAAACCTTCCCCGCTGATAATATGCACTTCATCCCGAAAATAAAAAGGTACATGCGGATTGATATATAACATAGCATGCCCGGAGGCTGTGCGCGATGGCGCCAGGGCAAAACCATTTGAGCCGGTTTCCCTGTCGATAATGGCATTCTCTGTTGTATGGAGAACTGTAACATCCCCGATACTTTCCGGTCCATTGGCGTAAAAACGTTTCACTTCACTGAGCTCTATCCCTCCTGTTTGCGTTGCAGATACGCTGCCATCCGTAAACATTAAGGCATACCAGGGTTCAAAATGGTGAAAAACTGCCGGCTTGACCTCGGGATGCTTATACAGGTAGTAATTAATACCATCTGCAAAAGCATTCAGCAATTTTTTAAACCACAGCGGACTGGTCTTATAGTCCTTTATCGCATCGGCGCTATCCGCAATCAGCTGCATTTGTATATCGTTGTATAATTTACTTTCGCCAACCGCTTCCGATTGTTTGCCAAATTGATACATATAGTTGCGTTCTACACCCTTAAAATTCTCCTCGCACTCGGCATACATCAATCCAAAAACAGCATCGGCATCTGTTTTTCCATAAATATGTGGTATCCCCCAATTATCACGAATAATAGTTACTGCCTTTGCCTCATTTTTGAAACGTATCACCTCAGTTTCGGTAAAATTCTGAGCAGCACAACAGAACGGCATAAAAAACAAAACAGAAGAAATTATTTTTCTCATTTTTTTATTTGTCAGCGTAACAATAGGTATAAATATGCATCAAATGCCTGTTATTCTAATAAATTTGATTATAATTGTAGACATAACATTTAATTTCTGTAGTTTGATAAACTTTAAGTTCGAGCGAACACAATTTTTATCAAAAATAGCTGTTCATAAATAATGAAAAATATATTGATCTTTTGAAAACAAAAGCGTCAATTGATTGATATACAATGTATAAATATTTTAACCCGCTAAAACAAAAAGCAGGTTCCATTTGATAACACAAGATCGTAAACGATCATATAAAGAGCTTGGATCAATATTCAAATATTATCTGAGATTTAGTTGAATCAATATCATTGAGAGTGATATTGAGGTGCGTTCCGGGGTGAGATACGGAACGCATTTTTTATTTTGGGGGCACCACCGCCCGCATCAGATAATGCTCATACCTGTTAATATTAGTTGCAGGATCATTTTTAATCAGCTCATTCAGTTGCTCTTCTGAATCCACCTCAACCACCCCTATTCCATAAACTTCTTTCGGGTCCATCACCGGGCCAAACACCACCACCAGGCCTTTGTTCATCAAATCAGTCCAGTAAGCAACATGCTGCAACATAATGGCCCTTTCCTCAGGCGTCATATCCTGGGCAAAAGTTGGCCGGCTTGGATTTAATTTCAGAAAATAATGAGGCATAGTTTATAATGGTTTCTGATCAAAGATAATATTCAACGCTGAATGCACGAAGAGTTAAAAAATGTTAATCTTTTCTTTACTAAGTATAATGCGGGTATTTTTAAGCTTTCATAACAGTTACCCCACAAGGGATGAAGCCGGCATAGCCTTAAAACTATGCCGGTTTTCATTTTTTTACTTCCCACTGTTCTTCTAAAATAGCCGCCTTATCAAAGGCAATCAACAATATCTACTTAATATATAGATTTTGTATAGTTAAAATATTTATTTAGCTTTGATCTATAACCTTTATTCATAAAAAGATGCGTAACAACTACAAACCCACCCTTATTTTAGTACTCGCTATTGCGGCATTTACATTACCGCGAAAGGCATCAGCCGATGTTGTAACAGATTGGAACCTGATAACTGTTAAGGCGACCAAAGTAGCAAAATACAATAGCAACCTGAGTAGCCGGATTGAAGCGATTGAGGCGATCGCTGTTTATGATGCCGTAAACTCCATCAAAAAGATCGGCACCCCATATCATTTTTACGCGCCTCCAGCTCATCCTGCGTCAGCCCAGGCAGCAGCAGCGCAAGCAGCTCATGATGTATTAGTGAACTATTTCCCCGCTCAAAAACCCCATATCGACTCGGCCCTTACCATTAGTTTGAGCCAGGCAAACGACGGTCCTGTTGATGCCGGTAAAGCAATTGGATCAGCATCGGCAGCTGACATCATCGCCCTGCGCATAAATGATGGCGCTGAACCTAATGTTGGTTATGCGGGGCCGGCAAAACCCGGCGTCGGCGAATATCGCCCTACACCAGGTGGATTTACCCCGGGCATTAATCAGCAATGGGGAAAAGTAAAGCCATTTCTTTTAAAATCTGATGATCAATTCCGCCCGGTTGCTCCACCTCCTGTAAATAGCGAAGAATTTAAAAAAGGAATTGCGTTGGTTGAACAATTAGGCTCATCAGCCAGTGCCAAACGAACAGAAGATCAAACTCATATCGCCCAATTCTACAAACAGGATGCCGAACTGACCGTTAATGAAGCAGCCCGGGTTTTGGCATTGACCCATAAAACCTCACTTGAAACCAATGCCCTCGTTTTCGTTTTGGCGGACATTGCCGAAGCTGACGCCCGCATTGCCATTTGGGACAGCAAATACACCTATTTATTGTGGCGTCCGGTGACGGCGTTAAATGCTGATGCCGACGGGGGCGTTACCAATAATTATAGTAAATGGAAACCTTTGTTGGAAACCCCGCCACACCCTTCATATCCTTGCGGTCATTGTGGTACGGTTACTGCCGGCTTTGAGGTATTGAAAAAGTTTTTTGGCGACAACAACACAATCGAACTCCACACAACTACAGCCGGCGAACCTGCAAGAACAATCACTTCACTAACAAAAGGGGAAGAAGAAAATAGCTGGAGCCGTGTTTATGGAGGCATTCATTATCCTTTTGATAATGACGCATCAAATGGCCTTGGGAAAAAAGTGGCTGAGTTTGTTCTGAGCCACGGTCCAAAAAAGAAATAAAATGATTTTTATGGATTAATTTTCTAAACCCTATATTTGACCGACCCCAAACATTTTTTGTTTTTTTTTCGTAAAAGCTGTACCCCCTACTATAAACCTGAAAGCTATTTATTCACTGGGTATACTTTTGGGAAATGCAGTTTTTTTACAAGAATTTAAATATGCTTAACCGAGCTTTATCAAATATATTGCAAAAGGAGACTCCGACTGAAGCGGAAGGAAATCAACTATTTGATGGACTTAACAATACATTCTTCGATTATCCCAAAAACAAAAGCCTTGTTGACCTATTTCATGAACAGGTAAATAAAACGCCAAATAACATTGCTCTGATTTTCGAAAATACAGAGTTAACCTATAGCGAATTAAATGCTGTAAGTAATCAATTTGCCGATTATCTGAGTCAATCATATGCTATCAAACCAGATGACC
>JAFAKI010000054.1 GCA_019235595.1 Mucilaginibacter sp.
TGTTGATGTCATGGTTTTGGTAACCGACGCCAACTGGAACTGGGAGTTGATCTTCAGACTATCTCGTCTGAGGTGATCGGCCCAGCCTAATGCGTTTTCATACAATATTTTCCCATTTTTGGCTACCAGGATATTGCCGTTAAAACCACTTCTGGAGTGTAGTTTATGAAAGAACTCATCGATTCGTTTATCAGCATTTTTGGGATTATATTCTAAAAGTTTAGAAGGGTTAAAGGGTTTAGCGCTGTAGGTAGGCGCTGTAGGTGTTGCTGCCGGGGTCGCTTTATTGTTTCCGCAAGCCATGATCAATACCAGCGGTGCGGAAGTTATCAGAAGTTTTCTTAACACTAATCTCATAAATATATTCTAAACACTTTAACGCCTGCGAAATTTGTAAATTATCATCCGGCAAGAAATTAAAGTTTTAAACATTTTTGTTGTTTTAGTTAATAACCTTTACATATTTTTAAATTATGAATCGATTATATAAAAAACTGTTCACTTTAGCGCTTGCCGTAATCACTTTAAACGTGTCGGCGCA
Source organism: Mucilaginibacter sp. (assembly GCA_019235595.1). Taxonomy (GTDB): domain Bacteria; phylum Bacteroidota; class Bacteroidia; order Sphingobacteriales; family Sphingobacteriaceae; genus Mucilaginibacter. The sequence goes on from JAFAKI010000054.1 coordinate 542, forward strand.
GGATAAAGGTTCGGTGTCTGATTTGATCAAAGAAGGGGTGCAACTGAACGATCAGGGCAAGTATGCCGAAGCCATTGCCAAATATAACGAGGCCCTGAAACTCGACCCGGAAAATGCGCAGGCCAATTATGAGATGGGTTTTACGCTGGTATTATCTGGCAAAGGAAAAGACGGTATCCCATATGCAGAAAAGGCGATAGCAAAAAGCAATAGTCTGCAACTTAAAGCCGCTTGCTACGATATGCTGGGCAGCATTTATAATAACGATCATCAAACACAGAAAGCCATTGAAGCTTATAAAAGTGGCATACAGGTCAATCCAAAATATTAGCGATTGTACTATAATCTGGGTCTCACCTATTTCAGAAATAAACAATTTGCAGAAGCAGAAACGAATGCTATCGAGGCGATCAAACTCGACCCAAAGCATGCCGGCAGTTTGCGTATGTATGCGCTGGTTACTTTTCACCAGAATAAGCGTGTTAATGCCCTGATGGGGTTTTGCAGTTTCTTATTGCTGAACCCGCAAAGCCCGCAAGCTGCAGAGGCTTTTGGTAATATCCAGCACATTCTACAAGGCGGCGTTTTAAAAGATGCCAATGGGAAAAATACCATCATGCTTTCGCCAAAAGGCAATCAGGAAAGCCAAACCATGAACCTGGCTATATCGATGTCGGTTCTGGCGGGTCAAAATAAAAAATTGACCGGCATGGATTTATTGGAATATGAATTGAAAAGCATATTTACCATAGACGGTGAAACATCTGAAAAGAAAACTGACAAGGATTTTTATGATAAATTCTTTGTCGATTATTTTTACAAGCTGGCCAAGAGCGATAACATGCCTGCTTTTACCCGGCTGGTAAGCCTGAGTACCAATAAAGATGTCAATACGAAATGGATGAGCGAGCACGATGACCAGGTAAAAGCGTTGGATAATTGGGTGGCGAATACACCGAGGGATTTTTGATATTGACTTTCTCTTGTTAAATTTAGCGTATGAAACCTTATTACAAACGACTGCTCGTAGTTCTATTTTTAATACTATCTGTTGCTGCTTTGGCTCAAAACAAAGCTGATACTGCTAAGATCAGCTTTATTAAAAATCAGTATGCTGAGATCAATAAGGATTTAAAATCGTATAAAAAAGTAGCTAAAACTGATACTGCGCAAAGTACTGAAGGGAATGAGGTACTCTTATATTACTCGGGTAATGAGATCAAAAAAATTGCTGCCACTTATTATGGTGAAACCGGAAAGGCACTGGATGAATTCTACTTCTTTGATAATAGAGTGATCTTTTGCTATTGCGTTGACTATCATTATGACGTGCCTATTTATGCCAAAAACGGTAGGGTAAAAATAACATCAACCACAGAGGAGAGATTTTACTTAAGTGACGGAAAAATATTTTTAGTGAAAAAGAAACCGTCTCATTCAGATTATTTCAGTGAATTTCCAGTCGACCCAGTGAAAGAGGCAAGAAGGTTAATTAATTTAAAACATTCTGACGAAGATTAGTTAGTGATTTTTTATTTACCCCGTTGGCTGTGTCCCCACAGTCAACCTTGTTGTTATAGAGCGAATGGCTGTGAGGACACAGACATTGGAGATGAAAGCCATATTTTGAATTGAGTTATCAATATGCGAGTTCATTAAAGCCGAAAGCGAAGAAAAAAGATTAATATTGTAGGATACGTTTCAAAACTTGAACCTTAATACTATGAATAGGAAACTACTCCTGGAATTCATTCCTCTGACACTTTTTATTATCTGCGGCATATTTGCTTTTTTTAAAATACCGTATTCGCATCTTTTGACCCTGCTTACCGGCTTTCTGGTAGCGTCGCTTTATTTCTATGGCGCATTTTGGCTGTTTGCAGCAACCGGTGCCCCGGTTGCTGTGAGGATCATCGCGGGTTTAAGCTTCAGCATCACGATAGTTTCGAGCATATTTGGTTTATTGCATTGGCCTTTCTGGAAACTATATGCAATAATCAGCTACGCGGGTTTGGGGATAACAATGGTTATTTGTCTTATTTATTTCAAGTCCATAGCCATCAGGCCTTTGTTATACCGTAGCCTTTTGTTTGTGGCGGTTCTTTCGTCGATATATTATTATAGGAGTGTGGTGATAGGGTAGCAAAGTTTTATTTACCAGTTTAGTTATATTGACATGGGATTGTTTTATAAAGCGCCACGAAAGCGAATTTTTGAACAGCGAAATGAAATATTTATAAAATATGGTGTTCCGGCATTAAAGAAAAATGGATTTGAAGAGTCTCCTTATAAAGGGATGCGATTTGGCAAGCTTGACGCCGGTACTTACGCATTCGATTTATGCAGACTAACAGAAGGGTCACATTTAGAGACTATTACTACTTATATATCAAAAGGGGATCGTTGGATTAAGATCTATTTGAACATTTTTATATTAAAGCCCACTTTAAAAACATTGAGTCAATTAAACGGACTTGATCAAATGCAATTCTTCTTACCACCCAATAGCATTAGCGAAATGCGTTTGCGTTCAGATGATTTTAAGGGAATGCCATTATTTAATACTGTAAAATACAAAATAAAGCGCTATTACTCCGAAAGGGGCTTTCAAAAAAGACTAAAACGGTTAGGTGAGTTAATAGAAAGGGATTTAAATAATATCGATCGCTTCAAAGAAAGATGGTATGAGCTTCATGAACCATTAATGACTGATTGGGAGGGTCATAAATTAGACTGAATAAACATCGATTCCAAATTCACAATGTTACCACAAGAATATTACGGTTTCCATTCCCGCACTTCACATAAAACCCTAACTTTGCCCCGCAATATTATTCACATAAATACCATGAGTTTCAGAACCGAACACGATACCATGGGCGAGGTACAGGTACCTGCCGATAAATACTGGGGAGCACAAACCGAACGTTCACGCAATAACTTTAAAATTGGTCCCGAGGCGTCTATGCCGAAGGAAATTATAGCTGCTTTTGCCTATCTGAAAAAGGCTGCAGCATACACCAATACCGACTTGGGCGTATTGCCTGCCGAGAAGCGCGACCTGATTGCTCAGGTTTGCGACGAAATATTGGCCGGTAAACTGGCTGGTGAATTCCCGCTGGTGATCTGGCAAACAGGTTCGGGTACGCAATCCAACATGAACGTGAACGAGGTGGTTGCTAACCGCTCCCACGTACTACAAGGCAATAAATTAGGTGAAGGTAAAACTTTCATCCACCCAAATGACGATGTGAACAAATCACAATCATCAAACGATACTTACCCTACTGCTATGCACATTGCGGCCTATAAAATGCTGATTGATGTGACCATACCCGGCGTTGAAAAACTTCGTGACACTTTAAAGGCGAAATCAGAAGCTTTTAAAAGTGTGGTAAAGATCGGTCGTACCCACCTGATGGATGCGACGCCGCTTACTTTGGGGCAGGAATTCTCAGGCTACGTATCACAATTGGATCACGGCTTGAAAGCATTAAGAAATACGCTTGACCACTTATCAGAATTAGCTTTAGGTGGTACAGCCGTTGGTACCGGTATCAATACTCCAAAAGGATATGATGTGAAGGTTGCTGAATATATCGCAAAATTTACCGACCTACCATTCCGCACAGCTGAAAATAAATTCGAAGCGCTTGCTGCTCATGATGCTATTGTAGAAAGCCACGGTGCATTGAAACAGATCGCTGTTTCTTTAATGAAAATAGCTAACGATATCCGCCTGCTGGCTTCTGGCCCGCGTTCAGGTATTGGCGAGATCCATATTCCGGATAACGAACCTGGGTCATCTATCATGCCGGGCAAAGTTAACCCAACCCAGAACGAGGCAGTTACCATGGTTGCTGCTCAAGTAATGGGTAACGATGTAGCCATTTCTATAGGTGGCGCCAATGGCCACTATGAGCTGAATGTATTTAAACCGGTAATGGCGGCTAACTTCCTGCAATCAGCGCGTTTAATTGGCGATGCCTGCGTATCGTTCAATGATCATTGTGCAAAGGGCATCGAACCGAATTATGACGGTATCAAAAAACACCTCGAAAATTCATTGATGCTGGTTACCGCTTTGAACCCGCATATCGGTTACGAAAATGCAGCCAAAATTGCCAAAACCGCATTAAAACAAAACACATCGCTTCGCGAAGCCGCGATCGGCCTGGGCTTACTCACCAACGAGCAATTCGACCAGTGGGTACGTCCTGAAGACATGATCGGAAGTTTGAAATAAGAGGCCTCACCCCAACCCCTCTCCAGGTGGAGAGGGGCTTTAATTTTTGTTTCCGAACTATGCGTCCATCTTTCAGCTTTCGCCTTTTACCATTCACCTTAAAATTAGCTTTAAGCTTTCTGCTTTTAGCTTTAACCTCCAGTTGTTGGTTCAATCCCAACGTACAGGGCAAGGGGGAAGTTTACCTGCAGGGCGAATGGCGGCAGGATTCCGTACCGAACCAAAAGCGATTGCTGGAGTATTCTTTGTATCATCTGAAGTTTAGCTGCGATTCCTTTTTTATACAGGTTAATTCTTTTAGTAAAGTCAATAATGGCCCTGATACCTGTTCGCGGGGCAATCATTGGTCGGAATATATCAAAGGCACTTATATACAGCGCAATGATACCTTACATCTGAAAGGCTTGTTCTGTAACCCCGATTACTCGCTGAAGGAAGATGGCGGTTGTCTGCGTACCGGGGTTTATGAGGAGGCTTTTAGGGTGAGTAAAAAAAACGACTCGGTAATGCAGTTTGCCAGCACATCTAATATTATACCCATCAATGCACATTTGATAAAACATACCACCTGTAATCCAAAACCTTTGTAAAATGAAACTGAGCTTCCTTAAAAAACTGATCCTGGGCGCTGCCATTACGTATGCACCGCTGCAATCTATGGCATGGGGAATCCAAGGGCACCGCATAGCCGGACAAATTGCCGACAGCTATTTAACTCCGAAAGCCCGCGCCGCCATAAAAGCTATTTTGGGTGATGAAAGCATTGCCATCGCCGGTAACTGGGCTGATTTTATTAAGTCGGATCCTAACTATAGCTATTTATCTGTTTGGCATTATGTCGATCTGGATAAGGATTATACCTTGCCTGAGCTGCAGAATTTTTTAAACCAGGACACCAATGTGGATGCCCACACCAAGCTAAATTTCCTGATCGCGGAGTTAAAAAAGAAGACTTTAAGCAAACAAAATAAGTTACTATACCTCCGTATGCTGATCCATATTGTAGAGGATGTGCATCAGCCAATGCATGTAGGCCATACTGAGGATAAAGGCGGGAACGACATCAAATTAACCTGGTTCAACAATCCAACCAATCTCCACTCGGTTTGGGATTCGCAGCTGATCGATTTCCAGCAATTGAGCTATACCGAATACACCGCGATGATCAACCACACCACAGCCGCAGAGCGCGCAGAGTGGCAAAAAGCACCGATCAGTCAATGGCTTTTGGAGTCGAACCAGATCGCCAATAAATTATACAGCGAAACCAAAAACGGCGATGCACTCAATGGCTACAAATACAATTTTGAGCATATAGCAACAGTCAATCATCAATTGCTAAAAGCAGGCGTTCGCCTTGCGGGAGTTTTGAATCGGATTTTTGGCTGACGCCGTTGAAAAGTTGGAAGGTTGTAACGTTGAAAAGTTATTTTTCTTAGTCCAACAGCGCCAACCTTACAACATTCCAACCTTTCAACCTTACAACAAACAGAAATGAAAATACTAATGGTCTGCCTCGGAAACATCTGCCGCTCGCCGCTGGCTGAGGGTGTTATGCAGCATTTGGCCGATGAGCAGGGCCTCGATTGGCAGATTGATTCTGCCGGGACCGGTCGCTGGCATGTGGGCGAACAGCCGGACACGCGTTCTATCCGCACTGCGCGCAATCACGGCATTGATATCAGCAAACAAGTTTGCCGGCAATTCAGAAGACATGATTTCAACGATTTTGATCATATCCTGGTGATGGATAAGTTCAATCTTTCGGATGTTTTGAACATGGCGCCCGGTGAAGAATCTTCTGCAAAAGTGAAATTGCTTTTGGGCAACAGGGAAGTACCCGACCCTTACTATGACGACAGCCTGTTTGAGCCGGCTTTTGAATTGATCGAGTTAGGCTGTAAGGATTTTATAAAAGAACACCTCTCGTAGAGATGCAACACTTTGCGTCTCTCGAAAGGTGTTAAAATCACGCCTGATCGGCGGTAGTTTTTACCAATCCTATTCCTGCAAAGAAAAATAATAACGAAATTATTCCTACTACAGCAAGGGTAGTAAAATGGGCCGTATGATTAACGATATTGGCACCGGTATAAATCAAACCGATGACTCCCAATGTAGTAAGTATAGCCCCAAAAGTGCGTTTCAAGTTCATGGCCTTAAACTGTTTACTTAATATTAAATAAGAAAACAAATAGCGCACCAAAAAAATAAAAACCTATATTTAGTGGTACAAAAACCTTAACTATGGCTGCACAGATCATATTTTACTTCGTTGTTTTTTTCGGGATCATTGTATTTTTCTCCTCATTTGTGACTGTAAAACAAGGCACTATTGCCGTTATTACTGTCTTTGGCAAGTATCGCCGTATACTCAAACCGGGCCTTAATCTGAAACTGCCTTTGATAGAGCAGATCTACTCCCGAATATCTATACAGAACCGTTCAGTAGAGCTCGAGTTCCAGGCAGTAACGCTGGATCAGGCTAACGTTTACTTTAAAGCGATGCTGCTTTATTCTGTGCTCGACCAGGGCGAAGAGACTATCAAAAATGTTGCATTTAAATTTGTCGACGAACGTAACCTGATGCAGGCCTTGATACGTACTATTGAGGGGTCGATCAGGTCGTTTGTGGCTACAAAGAAACAAGCGGATGTATTGGTTCTTCGGAAGGATATTGTAGAACACGTGAAGGAGCAATTGGACAACGTACTGGAAACATGGGGTTATCATTTGCAGGATTTACAATTGAACGACATCACATTTGATGATGCGATCATGAAGTCTATGAGCCAGGTAGTAGCGTCTAACAACCTGAAAGCTGCTGCTGAAAACGAAGGCCAGGCCTTACTGATTACTAAAACCAAAGCTGCGGAGGCGGAAGGAAATGCGATAAAGATTGCTGCGGAGGCTGAACGCCAGGCTGCACAGTTGAGGGGCCAGGGTATAGCTTTGTTTCGCGAGGAAGTTGCAAAAGGTATGACTGCCGCGGCGAAAGAGATGGAAGCCGCACACATGGATACTTCGGTGATCCTGTTTACGATGTGGACGGAATCGATCAAACATTTTGCAGAGCATTCGCAGGGTAATGTGATCTTTTTGGATGGTTCGGCGGAAGGAATGGAGCGTACCATGAAAGAAGTAATGAGCTTAAACCTTTTGCAGCAGGATAAAGTCAAAAAGTAAAATTTTTACTTACAATTCATGAGGTTGATATTAAGGAGGCTGATATGCATGGCTATCTTATGCACATGCAACCTTGCGGTACATGCACAAGCATACCGTCTACTAACCGTTAACGATTTTGGAGGGATGCCACAGCGCAATTCGGGTGTGATTGCGTATACCAATTGTAGTATAGATTTCAAATATGAGGCATATAAGCGGAACGGATACTATCAGCTCTATTTTAATATTGGCCTTAAAGTAAACCGCGAGCGATCCTGGTTGGATAGGTCGAGTATCACCTCATCTGAAATGCTGGCCGAAGTTTTAAAGCATGAACAAGGCCATTATATTATTGCTTATTTGGAACAACAGGAATTATTGCGTGAAGTTGGGAAAACAGTTTTCCGTGCCGATTATCAATACCAGGCCCAACAGATATTCGATCGCATTGATGCTAAATACAAGCAGCTAAACCAGGATTACGACGAAGATACCCAGCACATGACCAATCGTGTGCAGCAAAATAGCTGGGATAAATATTTTCAAAGGAAGTTGGAGTATATGCCGCAGAGTGATGAAGGGTGATCCTAAGCTACACCTTCATGTCATTTCGATGAGCGGAGTAGGCAATTGTAT
>JAFAKI010000131.1 GCA_019235595.1 Mucilaginibacter sp.
TTGAATAGTGATCCGTGTATAGGGGTAAAAACACTAATGCAGGTGGCTGGGCGTACAGGCAATTATGCCATATCGGATGTGGTGTTTGCACTCGGTCCGCGGATTAACGCTGCCGGACGCATTGATGATGCCAAACATGCAGTTGAACTGCTGATTGCTTGTGATGAAGAATTGGCAAAAGAAAAAGGTATGCTGATCAACGGGAAAAATGCCGAACGTAAGGAGCATGACTTGTCTATCACCGACGAAGCGCTGAGTATGATCGCGAATGACCAGGTGATGATCGGCAGAAAATCGACCGTCGTATTCAATGAAAACTGGCACAAAGGAGTAATCGGCATAGTGGCATCGCGGCTGACTGAAAAATATTATCGCCCAACCATCGTTCTTACTCGGTCGAACGGGCATATAGCCGGGTCGGCAAGGTCGGTTTTTGGTTATGACCTGTATGAAGCATTGTGCGAATGCAAAGATCTGCTGATCCAGTTTGGCGGGCATAAGTATGCGGCCGGCTTAACCTTGCATCCGGAAAATGTGGAAGCATTTGTTGCGCGTTTTGAAGAAGTAGTTTGTGCCACTATTACCGATGAACAGCTGGTACAGGAAATAAAAATAGATGCAGAACTCGAGTTGAAACAAATTGACCCGAAGTTTTTCAGGGTATTGAACCAGTTTGCACCTTTCGGGCCGGAGAATATGTCGCCGGTCTTTTTGAGCAGGAATGTGTATGTTAGCGGCTATGCCGGATTGGTGGGTGAAAATCACCTGAAAATGTCGGTGACGCAGGAGGGCTCCCCGGCGTTTGATTGTATTGCTTTCGGGCAGGGAAGTTTCCTGGACGAAATAAAAAGTGGCAAACCTTTTGATATTTGTTACCATATTGAAGAAAATATCTGGCGCGACAGGCGTTCGATACAATTGAATGTGAAAGGAATCCGTATAAAAAACTCTAAAACCTAAGCTCTAAACTCTAAATACTAAAATCTAATTCGCAGATAGAAGAGATTACGATTTAGAGTTTAGAAATTAGAGATTTTTGTTTCACTCTATTAGGATTTAGTGTTTAGATTTTAGAATTTATTAAGACAAATGATTTTAAGAGCAGAAAACCTCGTAAAAAAATATAAACAGCGTTCGGTTGTAAATCATGTTTCATTTAATGTTTCGCAGGGCGAGATCGTAGGGTTGTTAGGCCCGAATGGCGCTGGTAAAACGACATCATTTTATATGATTGTAGGTTTGATCAAACCAAACGAAGGCAGGATATTTCTGGAAGAAGAAGATATCACCGGCGACCCAATGTATCGCCGTGCGCAAAAGGGGATAGGTTACCTGGCGCAGGAAGCATCCGTTTTTCGCAAGCTATCGGTTGAAGATAACATCAAAGCTGTGCTGGAGATGGGCAAGATGACAAAAGAACATCAGAAACATAAGCTCGAGGAACTGATCGACGAGTTTAGTTTGCACAAAGTCCGCAAAAACCGCGGTGACCTGTTATCCGGTGGTGAGCGCAGACGTACCGAAATTGCCCGTGCCCTGGCTGCCGAGCCTAATTTCATATTGCTGGATGAGCCTTTTGCCGGCGTAGACCCTATCGCTGTGGAGGAAATACAGTCGATGGTAGCCAAGCTGAAACACCGAAACATCGGCATATTGATAACCGACCACAACGTGCAGGAAACCTTGTCCATAACCGATCGTGCTTACCTGCTTTTTGAAGGAAAAATATTGGAATCAGGTGTGCCTGAAGTGCTTGCCGAAAATGAAATGGTAAGAAAGGTGTACCTCGGAGCCAACTTCGTATTGAAAAGAAAAACCTTCGCGTAAGATTGTCATTAGTCACTAGTCATTTGTCATTGGTCATTTCGCTGCGCTGTCATTAGTCATTGGTTTTGTTGTGGTATCTCAAAATACAGGCAAATTGCCTATATTTAGGCCAGTGACTAATGACCAATTAACTAACCACCCCCTATGACGCTTATTAACTCAGTGTTTACATGGTTTATCAAAAAGCGTATCCATCAGATAGAGCTTTTTATGAAGTATCCCAACGAGGTGCAGGAGGAGTGGTTTGAGCAGTTGGTGGCTGGCGCCGAGAATACCGAATGGGGCCGCAAATATCATTACAAAAGCATCGAGAACCTGAACCAGTTTAAAGAACGCGTTCCGGTACAGAATTACGATACCCTGAAGCCCTACATTGAACGCATGCTGAAGGGCGAGCAAAATGTGCTCTGGCCATCGGGCATCAGGTGGTTCGCCAAATCATCGGGTACTACCAGCGACCGTAGTAAGTTCATCCCTGTAAGTGAAGAGTCATTAGAAGAATGCCATTTTAAGGGTGGTAAGGATATGCTAACGCTCTACTTAAATAACCGTCCCAACTCCAGAATCTTTAATGGAAAAACGCTGACTTTAGGCGGAAGTCACCAGGTGAGTCAGTTGAATGCAGATACTTTTTTTGGGGACCTCTCGGCTGTTTTGATGAAGAACCTGCCCATGTGGGCGGAGTTCTTGCGTACCCCGCATATAGACATCGCTCTGCTGGAAAATTTCGAGGAAAAGATTGAGAAAATGGCCTATGCCACTAAAGATGTCAATGTAACCAGTATCAGCGGCGTGCCTACGTGGAATATCCTGCTGTTTAAACGCATACTGGAAATCACCGGGAAGAAGAACCTCCTGGAAGTATGGCCAAATCTTGAACTATACTATCACGGCGCGGTGAATTTTACCCCTTATCGCGAGCAATTCAAAAGGTTGATCCCCAAGGACGACATGCATTACCTGGAAACTTATAATGCATCGGAAGGTTTCTTCGGTATACAGGATCTGGAAGAGCACGGCGATTTGCTATTAATGCTCGATTATGGCATTTTCTATGAATTTTTGCCGCTGGAGCATTTGCATGATGAGAATCCGAGGACGTTAACACTGGACGAGGTCGAACTGAATAAAAATTATGCACTTATTATCAGCACAAATGCCGGTCTTTGGCGGTATATGATAGGCGACACGATCCGTTTTACCTCACTTGCACCATTCCGAATACAGATCACCGGACGTACCAAACATTTTATCAATGCTTTTGGTGAGGAATTAATAATTGATAATGCCGAGCGCGCTTTGGAAGAAGCCTGTACACAAACAGGAGCCATTATAAGAGATTACACAGCAGCCCCTGTATACTTCGATGGCGACAAAACCGGCGCACATGAGTGGATTGTCGAGTTTGAAAAAAGTCCGGCTGAATTTGAACGTTTTGTAGACCTGCTGGACGAAACCCTGCGTAAGATTAACTCCGATTACGATGCCAAACGCTTTAAAGATATGGCCCTGCGCCGCCCAATCGTGCACCGCGCACGGCAAGGCACCTTCTTCAACTGGATGAAAGAAAAAGGCAAACTGGGCGGCCAGCATAAGGTACCGCGCCTGGCGAATGATAGGGAGTATATTGATTCGATATTGTTGATGATGGAGTTGGTGTAGATTGCTTAGGTTAACGGCTATGGCGAGACGCTTGAACGGGCGTTAGAGAAATGTTAATTGATTATAAAAGATGATTGATAAATTCTTAGAACTGATATTTGCCATAGCAAAAAGGCCCACGATGTACGGCGTTTCTAAAGTTGAAGATATATATTTAGTGATTTTCGGTTTTATATATGCGATTCAAAAGGAAAAAAATGAGATTGCCATTGATTTCATGAGTGGGTTTAGAAAATTCGTAAACGAAGAACTTGATGATGATTTCTCATCAAATAAAGATTTTGATTGGCCAAGATTGATTCGTTTTTATGCAAGTGGTGACAACATTCCATAGAACTATTTGTGGAGTTATTCGAACGATTTACAAAAGTATTTGTCCGCCCTAATTAGTTAAACTGGAGGTTGCAAACCTCCCCACTCTTGCGCTCGTTTGTGACGAGTGCTTAATATGGTTTTGCATCTGTGATGCGCGTTAAGGGTCGATACAATCGACCGCCCACATTAAGCACTGATTGAAAATCAGCGCAAGTAGGTCAAAATAATGCAGCAAGATCATTATTCTCCACAACAGAAATTTCTGTCATAAAATTTCGGTTTAACCAATTCTTAACACGACTCCAAAAGCTTGCGCGTTGTACAGTTGGGGATAAAATTGGATTTTGGTTGATCGGTGCATCTGGCGGGTTATCTATCTCGCTATCATCTTCCCCAAAATTCTCCCGTATCACCAGGTCGCGGATATCGGGTACGCGGTTCACGATCTCATCCAACTCGGTCAGCTCGTCAAAAGTTGCTTTACCCTCTCTTTGACGTTTGATGAGGATATAATAGCGGTCTTGTGAGAAGGTACGACGCTCCAGTTTTTTACGGAAGTAGGACATATTCAAGCACTTGCATTGTTCTACCTCAAATGCAGTGCCGATAATATAAATATTTAATTATCAGTTGTTTAAGTCAATTGTTAAGTCGGTATTTGAATCGTTTTGATACATGCACTGTTCGCTTCCGCACGGTGGGATTAAAGCAGGCCGTCATCGTCAGAAACTAAAGGATGGGAGACCAGACTTATGCCTTTTTTGATTGCAGGTATATCTTTATAGTCTCCACTGCTTCTTTCACATCATGCACTCTCAAAATATTAGCTCCCTTGGTAAGGGCAATGGTGTTTAAAGCGGTGGTGCCGTTCAGCGCATCCTCTGGCGTACCACCGGTTACATGGTACACCATCCGCTTACGCGATACGCCTACGAGAATAGGCAACCCTAATATATCAAACTCATTGAGTCGGTTCATCAGGGTATAATTATGGTCGGCATTTTTTGCGAAGCCAAAGCCTGGGTCGATGATCACGTCGTGTGCGCCCAACTGCTTCAATTGATGATAACGCGCTGCAAAATAATCCAGCACCTCGGTAAATACATCTTTGTAGGATGCACGCTGGTTCATATTCTGCGGGTTGCCCTTCATGTGCATCAAAATGTAGGGCACTTTCAATTTGGCGACAGTGGCAAACATGCTTTCGTCCAGTTGTCCGCCTGATATATCATTAATAATATGCGCGCCCGCATTTACGGCCACTTCGGCTACCTGCGAGCGAAAAGTATCTATCGAAATAAAAGCATTAGGGTGATTGGCGGTGATCAGCTCAACCACTGGTAACAAGCGGTCAATTTCTTCCTGTTCAGAAATATCTTCAGCACCCGGGCGGGATGAATAAGAACCGATATCCAGGAAATTAGCTCCGTCTGCCAGCATTTTATTGGCCTGTGAAAGAGCATCATTCAGTAATGGCTTACGACTGCCCGCATAGAAAGAATCGGGCGTAATATTGATGATACCCATCACCTTCGGCACGCTCAGGTCAATCAGTTTACCACCCGTATTTATGGTTACCTTTTTCTTAAAAAGTGTATCTTTAGCCATTATTCAGGTTAAAACGTTTAAATTGTTGAAAAGGTTAGTGTTAAACAGCCTTTCCTCATATTAATATACGAACAATTATAATTATAAAATCTACCTTGGCCAATACAGCAGCAGAATACGACGCGGTAATAAAAATTTGTAAAGGGCTTTTCATGAAGAAAACCCGGGATTACGGTACAGCATGGCGCATCCTGCGGATCGAATCCATCACTGATCAGATTTTTATTAAAGCCCAGCGCATACGCACCCTGGAGGAAAAAAAAGTATCGAAAGTTGACGAGGACATTAGCAGCGAGTATATCGGTATTGTCAATTATTGCCTCATTGCCATGATGCAGCTCGACTGCGGCCCCGGAACACCTACCGAACTTTCTGTAGAGCATGTGAGCGCTATGTTTGACGAAAAATCCAATGCTACCAAAGAGCTAATGTTTGCCAAAAATCATGATTATGGGGAAGCCTGGCGCGATATGCGTATCAGTTCGTTAACTGACCTAATCCTTATGAAGCTTCTTCGCGTAAAACAGATAGAAGACAATAAAGGGCAAACGCTGGCATCGGAAGGGGTGGTAGCCAATTACCAGGATATGCTGAACTATGCTGTTTTTGCTTTGATTAAATTGGGTGTAAAATGAGAAAGTTGGTTTGGTTTTGCCGGATATTTGTTGGTCTGCTGTTCATCTTCTCCGGTCTGATCAAGATCAATGACCCGCTTGGGTTTTCTTACAAGCTCGAAGAATATTTTGAAGTTTTTCATATTGGTTTCCTGAGCGGTTTTGCGCTGAGCATATCCATTATTCTATGCTCGCTGGAAGTTTTCCTGGGTTTTGCATTGCTGATAGGGGTTAGGGCCAAATCCGTTGCCTGGGGACTACTGCTGCTGATTATCTTTTTTGCTTTCCTTACTTTTTACTCCGCTTACTTTAAAGTGGTGCAAACCTGCGGCTGTTTTGGCGACGCTATCCCGCTTACCCCATGGCAATCCTTTAGTAAGGATCTGGTTTTACTTTTACTGATCATCATCCTATTCATCAACCGGAAAACGATCGAACCTTTATTTAGTAAAAAAAAGGGAGATAATCTGCTGATTGGTTCGGCTGTCTTGGCTGTTTGTATCGGGCTGTACACTTATAATTTTATGCCGGTGATTGACTTTTTGCCTTATAAAGTTGGTGCGAGTATACCGGATGAAATGAAAACTCCGCTTGGAGCAAAACCAGATGAATATGAGATCACTTATAACCTGAAAAATAAAAAAACGGGTGAAACTAAAGTGATGAGCGACAAAGATTACCTGAAAACCGGGATATGGAAAGATAATAACTGGGCAGTTGTTGGCACGCCGCAAAATAAACTGGTAAAGAAAGGTTACTCACCACCGATTAAAGACCTATCGATACAAGACGGTCAAGGAAACAACTATACCAACGAGTTATTATCAAACCCATATAATAGCTTGATTGTTGTGGCGTATGATCTGGATCACACCAATGTTGAAGCAATTGGCAAGTTAAATGCAATGGCTGCAAACTTGATCCATGATTTTAATACACGAACCATATTGCTTACCTCTAATTCAGCAAAGGACGCAGAGGCATTTGCCAAAAAGAACCATTTGGTGATGGAGATATTTTATGCTGATGAGGTACCATTGAAATCAATGGTGCGTGCTAATCCGGGTATACTTTTGTTGAAAAATGGCGTAATTTTAAATAAATGGCACTACCACTCAATGCCTAAATATGAAGATTTGGTAAAACAGTATTTTCAGAAGTAAATGCTATGATCGGCTACATTCTCCGCAAATTGGGTTATGGGCTGGCAGTGATGCTGGGGATAGTGGTTGTGGTATTTTTTCTATTCAATATTTTGCCCGTCGATCCAGCCCGGATGACGCAGGGCCAGCGCGCTGATGTGCAATCGCTGCAGGCTGTTCGGAAGGAATTTGGCCTTGATAAACCCGTCCCCGTACAATTTCTTTATTATCTGAACGATCTTTCGCCTATTGCAGTGCATGCACGGAACGATGAGGAGCGCCAGCGCTATCATTATGTTTCGCTGATGCCGATTTCGAAAGAGAAAACAATCGCACTCAAATGGCCTTATTTGCGGCGCTCCTACCAAACTCGAAAAGATGTTGCGTCATTGTTGTTGGGTGTGATACCCAACACACTGATATTGGCTACTACCGCCATGATTTTTGCCATTGTCATTGGTGTGTTTTTGGGTGTATTGAGTGCGGTACACCAGAATACATGGATAGACAAAGCTGCTTTAACCTTTTCCACGCTGGGTATATCGGCCCCTTCATTTTTTGCGGGGATCATCATTGCCTGGATATTCGGTTTTGTGCTGAATAAGTATACCGGACTCAATATGTCTGGCAGTTTGTATAGTTATGATCCTTTTAGGGGAGAAATAATTATCTGGAGAAACCTGGTATTGCCGATGATT
>JAFAKI010000373.1 GCA_019235595.1 Mucilaginibacter sp.
TGCACATTTCACAAGGGAGTTCAAAAAATATAGTGGATTAACTCCGTCCGAATTATTCCCGAAATAAAACTTGTCGTTTTTATACAAAGACCTGGCGTCCGTTGGCTATAGTTTTGATAGATAATTTCAAATTTAATTGTCTCAAAATGAAAAAATCCAATGTTTTTATCGCAACATGCTTGCTATTATGTTTAGGTTGGCAAACAACGATTGGTCAAACTCATGACAAAGCCGATACGACAGCAATTTTGCAGGCGCTATCTAAAGTAAACACTGATTATGGTAATGCTTTTGCGAAAGCAGACTCTTCCCTGTTAATAAATGCGTATGCATCCGATGCTTGTATAATGCCGGCTAACGCCCCTGCCATGTGCGGCCCCCTTGCTTTTCTCACTTTTTATAAACTAGGATACAAAATGGGGGTACGTAATATAAAATTTAAAACACTGGCGTTATTCGGAATCACTCGCGACTTCGTTACAGAACAAGGTGTTTTTGATTTTCAAAACAGCGATGGCGTATCGCTTGGTACGGGAAAATATTTGGTAGTATGGAAACAAACTCCATCCGGATGGAAAATGTACCGTGATATGTTTAACAACGATGCTCCTCCGGCTAAAGTTCAGAAGTAAACCAACCGTCGCAAAACCTAAAAATTCTGCATTAATATGATTGTCGTTATTATACAAAGAGCTTTTATGTGACCTCTATAGATTTGTATATAGACAACAAAAAAGCACATTAATATGAAAACAACGCTGGATATTGCAACACAATTAATCGAATTATTGAGGAACCATCAGTTTGTAGCGGCATACGAGGAACTCTTTACTGATGATGCAATTAGTATTGACCCTCTGAAACCAGATCTGTCGCCTATAAAAGGGTTGCCGACCTTAATCGCGTTTGAAAAGGCATTTTTATCAAAGGCCAAAATCGAATCAATAAACATTTCTGAACCTATGATATCAGGGGTGTATTTTGCGACTAGATTGTCTATGCAGGTAACCATCGATTCCTCAAACGTTCCATTTGAGGAGTTGTGTGTTTACGAAGTTCGCGATGGTAAAATTATTTCTCAGCAATTTTTTATAAATCGTTAGCTGAAGCTTGTGCGTTACAAAACAAGTTGTAGAGATATTTTTCAAAAGTCCAACAGCAACCTGAAAATGAAAATAGCCAGGCCTCGCGCCCGGCTATTCCCTAATTAATTTAACTATTAATGCTTACAGACCCGGCTAGTCATCCTAACCAGGTTTCAACATTCGTCTTAATTCTAAGGTTATCAATTGAACGTAAACCGCGAACGGCGTAACTAATCTGACAACAAACTTTTGTCCAAATGGTTTGTATTGAGCTGACCTGGCGTTCCAAATATTGAACCCTTTTGCCAATATTTTTTAAGACACAATTTATTGATAATCAACATCAGTAAGGGCATAAAAGCCCATTACCCACAATGCGGGCAAATAATCTTATCTTTGCCAAAAAATTAACATGACTGAGCCAGCCCCTTGCCCCCTGTGCAAATCCACATACACTTATGAAATGGACAACCTGCTTGTTTGTCCGGAATGCGGCCATGAGTGGAGCCCTGAAGAAGAAAAAGCCAGTGATGACCAGTTTGTTGTAAAAGATAGCAATGGCAATATTTTACAAAATGGCGATTCGGTGGTCGTTATAAAAAATCTGCCCGTAAAAGGTTCTTCTCAAGGCATAAAGGCCGGGACTAAGGTCAAAAACATTCGCCTGGTAGACAGCGACCATAACATTGATTGCAAAATCGATGGATTTGGCGCGATGGCACTCAAATCTGAGTTTGTTAAAAAAGCATAACGGCGGCGTTCTAGCAGGGTTTCCTTTGAAATATCTGCGGTGACGCGATAATTTTTCTAAACTTTTATCTCTTTTGCGCTCTGTTCGCTATTTTTAGCTTTCACGTTGCCTGCCTTTTAAAGATAAATGAGGAAAATTAATTATTTCTTGAAACTGAGAATATTTAAGTTTATTGATTTATTTTACTATCCTTTTAGGAAATGGATACCATTGCACACCTTTCTTTATGCTGCATGTGGTGGTTTCAACACGGCTTTGGATATTACTTGCTTTTGGATTGGCTATCACTTCATTTTTAACAAGCAAGATGTTTCTCTTCATTATATCACCTTAAGCCCGCATACCGCATCTTTGTTTTTAGCCTTCAGCATTTCGTTTTGTTCAGGATTTTATTTGAACAGATATATAGTCTTTAAAGAATCAGGACTAAGTAAGAAAGGGCAATTATATAGGTACATATTGGTGAATTTTTGCTGTATTTGCCTCAATTATATTTTTCTGAAATTTCTGGTTGAATTCCTTCATCTTTATCCAACGCCATCAAAATTTATCGCAACGATATTCGTGGTTTTTTTCAGCTATTTTAGTCAAACATATTTTTTCTTTGTTCCCGCGCGGGCTTCCAAAGTAGCCCCTGGCGGTGACCAAATGCTCAAATAAATCCCTATTTTGAGCCCGTGGAAAAATTGGACACCAGCATTTTAAAAACCAAACAGCATTTTGAAGTTCTTGACGGGTTACGCGGAGTAGCGGCTCTGGCAGTTGTTACTTTCCATTTTATGGAAATAGCTTATTCGGATTACAGCCAAAATTTTATCGGTCATGGTTTTCTGGCGGTAGACTTCTTTTTTTGTCTCTCCGGCTTTGTTATCGCCTATGCTTATGACGACCGCATCACAAAAATGGGTGCTTGGGAGTTTTTCAAATCAAGGCTAATACGCCTGCATCCGTTGGTGATCTTCGGTTCGGTGCTCGGTTTATTGGCTTTTCTGTTTGATCCATTCGGCGGTCACCCGGAATTGCATAGCGCGGGCAAAATTGCACTTGTATTTGTTTTATCCCTGCTGCTTATCCCTTTCCCTGTGGTGGCTGACAGGGCTTTTAACCTGTTCAGTTTTAATGCGCCGGCATGGTCGTTGTTTTGGGAGTATGTGGCCAATATTTTCTATGCGCTTATTATTTGCCGGCTACGCAAATCCGTTTTGATCGTACTGACGGTAATTTCCGCAGCGGCTATTTTCTATGTGGCCCATCGCGCCGGTAATTTAATGGGCGGCTGGAGTGGCGGTACCTTTTGGGACGGTTGCGCCCGCGTGTCCTATTCATTTTTGACAGGAATGCTGATCTATCGCCTCAACCTGATCATTAAAAATAAGCTGGGCTTTATTGGCTTATCCATATTGTTAGTGCTGGCCTTCCTGATGCCTTTTTCAAATAATTGGAACTGGTTCAGCGAACCAATAGTAGTGATTTTATATTTTCCGCTAATGGTAGCATTAGGGGCAGGCGCGGCCTTGACACCGGGTTTGAAAAAAGTATGCATGTTATCCGGAAAATTATCTTACCCATTGTATATGACCCATTATGCTGTGATGTGGATGTTTGGCAATTATTACGCCAGCCACAAACCCGGAACAGGGCAACTGACGCTTATCATCATTGTTGGGTTGATCGTGTTGTCTGCGTTTGCTTATTTGGTGATGGTTGTATACGATACCCCAATACGTAAGTATTTGAGCGCGAAAAGACAAAAAGCCTAACCCTATTCTTTCATCGACGACCGTGCAACAACCAGCGCCAGGAAGGTGATCGCGGCAGCAAACGATAAATAGTAACCCACGTAGTTAAGTCCATAAAGTGTAGCGAGCTTGGTAGCCAACGCCGGTGTAAGTGATGCACCTAATATGCCTGCCAAGGTGAATGCTAACGATGCTCCGGTATACCGAACGGCCGCCGGGAAAATTCCGGCAAGTGCTGTACCGAGCGGGCCATAGGTGAGCCCCATTAAGAACATACCTAGCAAAAGAAAAACCGTTGTAATTACCCAACTACTTGCGCTGAACAGTGACGAGAAAGTCAAACCGAATAGAAAAATCAATACTGTAGCGACGATTAGTATGTTAGCGCGTCCATAACGACCCGCAAGGACAGCGGAAAAAGGAATGCCGATACCGAAAAATATAACGGATATCATTTGAGCCACCAAAAAGCTGTCTTTCGAATAATGCAAGGCCGATGTACCCCAACTCAAGGTGAAGACGTTCATCAGGTAAAATAACAGGAAGGTGGTTACAGAAACGAATGTGCCTAAAATAATGGCCTTGGTATGTTTGGTAAATACATCTTTCACAGGCACTTTCGCACGTTCATTTTTTTCAATCATGTTTTTAAAATCTGGCGTTTCAGCGATTTTTAATCGCACGTACAATCCCACTAATACCAGCAACGCACTTGCAATAAAAGGAATACGCCAGCCAAAGTCCAGGAATTGTTCGCTTTTCATAATTCTCTGGAGTATAAAAAATATGCCGATCGAAAATAGTAAACCAATAGGCGCACCTAGTTGAGGGAACATACCATACCAGGATTTTTTGCCTTTGGGTGCATTCTCTATGGCCAACAAGACAGCACCGCCCCATTCGCCACCGAGCCCCAAACCCTGTCCAAAACGGAATAAACACAAAAGTATCGGAGCCATTATACCGATAGTTTGATAGCCGGGCAGTAATCCTATCGCGACGGTTGATGGTCCCATGGTCATCAAAGCTGCTACTAACGTCGCTTTACGACCTTTCCTGTCGCCGAAATGGCCAAACAGGGCTGCACCAAATGGTCGCGCAAAAAATGCCAGAGCAAAAGTCGCGAACGATTGAAGCGTAGCAGCAGTGGCACTAGCGGACGGGAAAAATAATTTGGGAAACACCAGCACTGCCGCTGTTGCGTAAATATAAAAATCAAAAAACTCGATGGTGGTACCGATCAGGCTAGCAATAAGGATGCGTCGTATTGGGTTTGTGGTATGGCTTTGGCTCATTTGGGTTAAAAGCAAAACCCAAATATATCAGAATCATACATAGAATAATTCTTAATTCTTGGCATATCGGAGAATGTGTTTTAATATCATTTCTTATTTGCCAAGTTGTAGTAAAAAAAACCTCTTCAATAATTTGATAATTACCTGATTTTTTGTATCTTAAATAGTTCTTTAATGTAAACTGATTGTATTAGTTGCCAGTTCTTTTAATGCTGAAAAGCCTTTAAAACCGCTGCCTTGCGGCATGCGCGGAAGTTAATGATTTACTACACCGGGTCGAAGTTTTTTGAAAAGCACATGGTAACTGATATGGTTCATTGCGGCCGGAAATCGTTCCGGAACTAAATCAATGGCCATGAAAAAACAAAAAAGTATTCGCAGGCAGTTAAAAAATTTTTATTTAAAGAACTCAAAGCAATTTTCAAGAACGGAACGGTGGTTGTTCAAGCTATTGCTACTCAAATTAGGTAAAAAAAGAAGAGCTAATTTGTTAGTCTTGGGATTAAAATTACTAAAATATTTGATTAGCATAGTTAGTACCTGTTCCAGACCCGGTTCATTATTATTTTTGCGATTTATTCACGAACAATGCGAGGTGGCTTTATATTCAACTGCTTATCCAAATGCCCTGATAAATTCTATACGGAATTCTCTCAGCCGAAAAAAAAATTTGGCAAACCGCAATCTAACAATGATGGTTCATACAGAATGCGTAATGTTTCCAGCCCCGTTAATTCGCTAAAAATTAAACAGAAAGAAATTAACAACTACTTAAAAAAATTTAAGCTGCCTGATTGTATGCATGGCGGTGTCCCCAAAAGGAACAATGTTTTAAACGCTTTGTGTCATATAGATAATCTATTTTTCCTCACTATTGACCTAAAAAATTTCTTCGGGAACATTACTAACACTCAGGTGCATCAAACATTAATTAGTCGGGGATTGAGATGGGAGGAGGCCAGAATCATAACTAGATTAACTACGCTTAAAGGCTCTCTGCCACAAGGGGCCCCAACCTCAACAACATTAGCTAATCTTGCATTTGCTCCTACAACAAAGCTTTTAGAAGATTTTTGTAAAGAAAGGGATATCATTTTTACCGCTTTTGTGGATGACCTTACCTTTTCGTCATCGCGGAACTTCAAACATCTCGTTGATCAAATAATCGCAATATTACAGAACAACGGCTTTTTTGTTAATCTCAAGAAAATCCATTACAAAAAAGGCTGCTGTGAAATAACCGGGGTATTCATAAAAAAAGGGAAATTATCCCTCCCTAAAAGTATATTGGAACGTGTTGAAAAAGTCGAAATAAGGAGATACGTTCATTCCGTTGAAAAACAATACAAAACACATTTGAAAAAAGGATGAAATGAGGTGATATCTCTAGGTTTTACTAAATATTATCCTTCGCAATAACGCTCCAGTCTTTGCTTCCGTAGCCTTTTTCTATCCATTTATCCATTTCGGCGGCAATAGCTGGGATAACTGTTAAATGTGCACCTGCTTTTTCTGCTTCGGCTATCATCAGGCCTGAATCCTTTCGTGCCATCACCAGTTCCCATGATGGCTGATCGAAGTTGCCGCTCAGTATGCGCTTCAGGCGGGCAGGCATTGCTGCTGCAGGGTTCCATTCACTAAATAAACCCTGTACTTCGTCGCTTGAAATTCCAAGACCTTTAGCTAAGGCCAGCATATCCGAAATGCCAACTGTCATCACTTGTAAAAACAGGTTTCCGGCTAGTTTCATGCCGGCAGCTTTGCCTTCAGTTGCACCGAGGTTAAGCAGCTTGCCAGTCATTTTGCTTAGTTCTGGTTCTGCTTTTCTGATAACATCCTGATCGCCCGAAACCAGCATATAACCCGTGCTTTCCAAAGCATTGGGCGGCCCCATAAACACAGGGGCATGCAAATAAGTAAACCCTTTTGCCTTCCACGTCTTGGTGCGCTCGATGGCGCCTTCAACTGACGTGGTAGTGTGATCAATGATCAACGCGCCCGGTTTCAATCCGGCTTCTGCGTTTTTCAATACCTCATCCACACTTTCATCGTCCCTTAAGGTTAGGTGGATGATATCGGCACCTTTCACGGCATCTGTTACGTTTTCAAATGCTTTAGCGCCTTCTGCTTCCAATGCCTGCGCTCTTGATGCGGTACGGTTCCAAACCTGAACCTCATCGCCTTTTTTGCGCATGGCCTTTACGAAATTTGAGCCCAATAGGCCCATCCCTAAAAATGCTTTCATAGTGCAATTAACAAAATTTTAGGCGCTTCGTTCGCTTATTTTCTTATTTCTGATAATAACATTTACACATAAAAAGTTGTAACTTTTCTTAGCTATTTGATTTGCCCAGATCATACTTATTAAATGACTTTAACTTCTGCGTATGAAAAAAATTCTGCTGGAAATAAGACTGGTGTGCTTTATACTGCTAGCCATGATACACTTGTCATGTAAGAGGAAAAATTCTACTCCCACGGCAGAAACAATAAGTGAAATTAATCTTAAAAGGGGTGAGTTAGTTTTATGCGGTTCACCGCAGAAGCATTTCGGTACAGTTGTGTTTGAAATCTCCAGCCCGGAAAAAGTAAAAGAAAATTTCAATCTTGCTGTAGCCTTGCTGCATTCATTTGAATATAATGAAGCCGAAAAAGTTTTTGCTAAAATTATTGATGAAGAACCAGGATGCGCGATGGCCTACTGGGGCGTAGCCATGTGCAATTATCATCCTCTCTGGAATCCGCCCACAGAATCTGAACTTAAAAAAGGCAGCAAGGCCGTTGAAATCGCACGCTCCATTACCCAAAAATCAAAAAGAGAAGCCGAATACATTGATGCTATTTCAGCTTTTTATAAAGATTGGGGCAAAGTAGACTATCAAACCCGATGTTTCAATTTTGAAAAAGGAATGGAAAAAGTGTATTCTGATTATCCGGACGATAAAGAGGCGTCAATATTTTATGCACTAGCATTAGATGCTGCGGCCGATCCGACTGATAAATCGTTCAAAAATCAAAAAAAGGCGGGTTCCATTTTATATGCGCTTTATCCGGGAGAACCGGACCACCCGGGAATTGCACACTATATCATTCACACTTATGACTATCCCGAACTGGCTATATTAGCGCTGCCGATGGCCAGGAAATATGCTTCTATAGCACCTTCATCTGCGCATGCGCTCCACATGCCCTCTCACATTTTTACCCGACTGGGGCTTTGGGATGAAAGTATTAGTTCGAACCTTGCCTCTACCAACGCTGCAAAGTGTTATGCGCCAGCGGCAGGTATTACAGGTCATTGGGCCCAGGAGCTACATGGCCTGGATTACCTGGTGTATGCTTATCTGCAAAAAGGAGAAAATAAGCTCGCGAAGGAGCAATGCGATTATCTTCAAACGATCAGTGATGTTTATCCCGCTGATTTTGCAGCTGCCTATGCATTTGCTGCTATCCCTTCACGCTATTTATTGGAGAACAAACTATGGAACGACGCTGCTGACTTAAAAATACGTCCGGTAAAATTCCCCTGGAAAAACTTCCCGTGGCAGGAAGCAATAATTCATTTCACAAAACTGATGGGTTCCGTACATGTTGGAAGACTGGATTCGGCCCAGTTTGAATTAACCGCACTAAATATAGCCCATGATTCGTTGTCCAAACAAAAAGACACTTATAAAGCCAACCAGGTACAAATACAGATTGAAATAGCGCAGGCATGGATACAATTTAAACAGGGAAACAATAATGAAGCGTTGAACCTTATGAATTTGGCCGCTGACATGGAAGATCAGACCCAAAAACACCCAGTTACACCTTGCGAGGTGGTTCCTGCAAGAGAATTGCTTGGAGATATGTTAATGCAGATGAATATGCCCGCCAGGGCATTTGAAGCCTATGAAACCGACCTAAAAACACATCCGAACCGATTTAATGGGGTTTATGGCGCTGGCCTTGCAGCGGAAAGGTCCGGCAACCTGACAAAAGCCCGCACTTATTACACGCGATTACTAACTTTTGCAAATGCCGCCAATGCTGACAGGCCAGAGTTAGTTAAAGTAAAACAGTTTCTTAAAAAGAGTTAACATTGACAAAAAATCTTTAGATCTGCAACTGATGATTTTCGACTTGGTATTATCAATCCCAAATACCGTTCTGCGCTGTAAATATTACCGGTTCACCGCCGGTTACCATAATAGTATGTTCGTGCTGTGCAACAAAACCACCTTTATTGCCGAGTAACGTCCAGCCATCGGCTTGGG
>JAFAKI010000350.1 GCA_019235595.1 Mucilaginibacter sp.
AGCCTTTTGAATACTTCGATCTACATAGCCAAGCGGTACCTTTTTTCGAGGAAGAAGATGCACGCCATCAATATTATTTCGGGGGTATCCATGCTTGGGGTGTTCATTGGGAGCGCCGCATTGGTTATTATTCTCTCGGTATTTAATGGATTTGAGAAGGTGATCCTGAACCTTTACAGCAATTTCACGCCCGAAATAAAGATCGAGCCAAAACAGGGTAAGACATTTGACCCCAATACATCTTATTTTAAAAACCTGCATCGCGATCCAAAACTCTTCTCCTACACTGACGTTCTGGAAGAAAAAGCACTGATACGCTATGGAACTACCGGGCAGTTTATCGGTACGGTGATGGGCGTGAGCGATGAGTTTCTGAATAATAAACAATTGGACAGTACTGTCGAGAAAGGCTCATTTACACTTAAAGATAACGGGCATAGTTATGCGGTGATTGGCGCCACGGTACAGGGGAAATTATCTGTTAATATTCACGACCAACTTTCGCCGCTGCAGATCTACTCGCCACGCAGGGATGCATCCAGCGGTGCCGACCCGTTGAATGCTTTTGAAGTGAGATATATTTACCCATCAGGGATATTCAATATTCAGCAGGATTTTAACGGGCTGATCATTACTCCGATCGATTTTATGCGCGACCTGCTGAATGAACCTACCAATGTTTCGGCCATCGACCTCAACTATAAGAAAGGTACTGATCTTGAGTCTGTCCAAAACGATATAAAAGACAAAATAGGGGATAAGTTTATCATCAAAAACCGGTACGAGCAAAATGCAGATCTGTATAAAACCTTGAACTATGAGCGCTGGTTTATTTTCATGATCCTCGTGTTTGTGCTTATCATAGCCATTTTCAATATCATAGGTTCACTAACCATGCTGGTGATCGATAAGCAAAAAGACATCGCTATACTAACCAGTCTGGGTGCCGGTAAAAAATTGATACAGGGCATCTTCTTTTTTGAGGGAATGATGATATCTGTTATAGGCTGTATCGCAGGTATGGTAGTGGGTTTGATCTTTTGTATTTTGCAGGAACAATTCGGCTTTATAAAGTTCGGAGATAATATGACAGCCATCGACGCTTATCCGGTTGCGCTGAAATTCACTGATTTTATATTGGTGTTTTTAACGGTAACTACCATATCTGCAATTGCATCCGGAATTAGTGCACGATTAAGTGTTAAAAGGCTCGCAGAGATCAAAGAGGAATTGTAAATTTGCTTTAGAGCGAAAAGCTTAAAGCAGAAAGCTCAAAGCTTTCAAAAAAAATAAAACAAAGATGCAGTATATAGCTTTTAGCTTTATGCTTTTACCTTTCAGCTAAAAAAACCATGGAATCGAAACGTCAGCAGAAATTTGCAGGAGTAATACAACAGGATTTGGCAGCTATATTCCAGCGCGAAGGGTTGAACCTTTTGCCAAATACCTTGATCACCATCACCAAAGTTAGGGTGACGCCCGATCTGGCGATCGCACGTGTTTTTTTGAGCTTTTTTAATATCAGCGATACTAAGCTGGCGCTGAATACCATTAAAGCGCACGCTTCAGAAATCCGTTATAAACTGGGAGCCCGCATAAAAGATCAGGCACGGATCATACCGCAGTTAGAATTCTTTGTCGACGATACCAGCGAGTATGTTGAGCGTATGGATAAGATATTCGATAAGATAAGCAAGGAAGAGCGGCAGCCGGATACGGAATAAAGGTAGCATAGAATCGGGCCAGTATAACTAAAGCAATGGCTGACAATTAGGTAACTCCTACGGAGTTTACTTTTCTCTTTATGTTTTCTATAAACAGGGAGCTCCTATGGAGCTTCATTTATGTTGTAAAGTCCCGTAGGGACTCCCTGTTTATAGAAAAAGTAAAAAATAAACCTGAGCTCCATCGGAGCTTCCAAACTATCCAAGCGTTATATCTGACTACATTAATGAATAAGCATACCCTGTTAAAAAATTATATCAAAACGCATCCTGATAGGATAGGCAAAGTTGTCGACTATAATCCTGAGACAGACCGTCTTTTTCGATTTGATTTCACCATTTCCAACATCGAATTAAGTCCGGAAGACATTCTTGATACGGAGAAATTCAGCGCCTGGGTGAATTCTAAACTGAAAGAAAACAAATGCAGGTACGGCATTGGCGGTTATATGGAACACCGTACCCTTTATGCCCGCAGCGAATTATTTAATACTGAAGATGAACCCCGCCGCCTGCATTTGGGGATAGATATCTGGGCGGATGCAGGCACGCCGGTTTATGCCCCGATGGATGGCCGGGTGCATAGCTTTCAGGATAATGATCATTTCGGCGATTACGGTCCGACCGTTATCCTTCAGCATGACCTCGACGGACTGATATTGTATACGCTATATGGTCATTTAGATCGTAAAAGTCTTGATAAATTAAGTGTTGGCAAACCGATAGCCAAAGATGATCAGATAGCTGTATTTGGTAGTCAGGAAGTAAATGGTCACTGGCCACCGCATTTACATTTTCAGCTGATGTTCGATATGGAAGGCAAATGGGGCGATTATCCGGGTGTAGGTTATTATTCTGAAAAAGAGAACTATCTGCAAAATATTCCTGACCCCAACTTGATCCTGCGATTTTCGAATATAAAATAAATGCGGTATTTTTAGTTTCACTAAGCTTAAACCGAATGACACCACGATCTCTATTTGCCATCATCTTAAAAATAATTGGCATTTACCTCATCCTTGGCGCTATTGTTTCAATCCCACAAATGATAACAACCTTGTATTCCCTTGGAAGCCAGGTTAGCTATCGCGATTCAAAGGATACATTTTTGATAGGATTCTTTTTAATAGTTACAGTCGCATTTTATATCCTGGTCATGAGATATTGTGTTTTCAGGACAGACTGGCTGATAGATAAATTACATTTGGACAAAGGATTTATAGAAGAAAAATTAGAGATCAATATTCATCGTTCAACTACCTTGAACATTACTGTAATTGTTATTGGCTCTTTGATGGTTATTGATAACCTGCCGTTACTATGCAAAGAGGTATTTACTTATTCTCAAATGAGTG
>JAFAKI010000416.1 GCA_019235595.1 Mucilaginibacter sp.
AATGCCGAAGACGCTCAGTTTTTTGACCCTGGCGTAAAGGCGCAGCTAAAAGCTACCTTAACCGAGATGTGGAAAGCAGAATTGCAACTCCGTTTGTATAAGCCTGAAGCTGCTTTGCCATTTGAATTTAAAGCGCTTCGATTACTAAAAGACTTGCAGCAAAAGTCTCGAGCCTATGTAGCTAAAACCGCTTACAATCCCGCGCCACTGAAAATGGAAAAACGCTTAACAGGTGATTTGAGTAAAATCATTCAGCCGGTCGATCGGCAAATAATAAAGCCGGGCGATGATGGGTACTCCGTGCTAAGAAATACCGTTGGCCTATTGGAAGCTTTACGATATGAGAAGATCAGCAACAATGCCGATATCTATACGTTGCAGCAGGCCAACCAGGAATTGAGTGAAAAAGCGTCTGCACAGCCTGAACTTTACCTATCAGCAGTGAGCGCCTTGCGCAAGATTATTTCAACTGGAAAAGCAAGCAGCAACAACATAGGCATAGTTGAAAAAGCAATCCAGAGGATATTGCCTGCGGGTAAGCTGCTTCCATCGGCCCGACAAAATGCCGCTGATATGGGCCTATCTTCCGGATACTATAAAAACCTGGGTAACAAATGAACTGGACTGTCACCGTTTTAATCATTTGTTGTTTGCTTGCTGTTTTTGCAGTATGGAAGGAGCTTAGTCGCCCCAAAAAAGCTCATTTGGCTTTGCGAATTGTCGCTTCCATATTAGCGATTGTCGCATTGGCCTGTATCATATTACCTATAAGTTATATAAGGGAAGTTTCTATTGGGGAGGACCATGCTGCGGTTTTACTTACGCCCGGTTTTGATCCGGATAGTCTGGCCAATTATAAAAGTGATCAACTATTTGCTATTGACAAGTCTATTCAAAAATCTTATCCTCTTGCGAAGTTGATCCGTTTGGATGAACTGAAAACAGATAGCCCCGCGTTTAGTAAAGTGCATATCTTCGGGCACGGATTGAACGCCGGCGAGCTGAATCAGTTGAATCATTTGCCTGTAATTTTTCATCCATCGTCCAAGCCAGTTGGTATCACGGCTGTTAATTGGAGTCAGAAGCTGAGAACCGGCGAGAACTTAATTGTGCAAGGCAAATACAATAACACCGGTTCAAAAGCTGTCAAATTGATCCTGAAAGGATTAAGTACGCAATTAGATACCGCCATCTTACCAGCCAAAAGCTATAAAGAGTTTGAACTGGTTACTAATCCCAAAAGCGAAGGAAGAGCGGTCTATCATTTGCTGGCGATTGCGGGAACTGATACTCTTGAGAATGAAAATCTGCCTGTGGAGATAAGTCCGATTCAACCTTTGAAAGTTTTGATCTTATCCGCCTCGCCGGATTTTGAAACCAGGTTTTTGAAAAACTGGCTTGCGGAAAATGGCTTCGAAGTAGCTGTTCGATCTACCATCAGCAAAGACAAATTCAGTAGTGAGTATGCGAATATTCAGCCTGTTAAGCTTGAGCATTTGAATGCTGGCTTATTGGAGCAATTTGATGTGGTAATCGGCGATTTGTCTGTATTGAAAACTGAAGGTACTTTGAAATCAGAAGTAACACAAAAGGGCCTGGGCATTATTATTCGGGCCGATAGTTTATCAAAGGGCTCATCGTGGCTGCAAGCCAATTTTTCGGTAGAAAAACTTGCGGTTAACAATCCTTCGCCTGCCGCATTGGTCATAAGAGCGCGAAAAAACAAATCTACCCCTCTAAAAACGGATCAGACTTTTATTCGGGAGATACCTTCAACACAATCACTGGTTAGTGATGTGCAAAACCATAGTTTGGTAAGTTCATCTCTTGCAGGCTCTGGTCGCCTGATATTTACAACTATCACCAATTCTTACAACTGGATGCTCGCTGGGAATAAGGATGATTATGCCGCATTTTGGTCGCTCCTGATCAAAAATGCAGCGCGCAAAGTTCCGGCTTCAGAAAGTTGGGCTGTGGGCAGGTTCCCGACAGTGAATGAGCCAATTGATTTGATACTACGATCAGCGCAATCTCCGGAAAAAATTGTTGCAGATAGTTCTCAGGTTGCTCAGGCCCAGAATCCGGCGGTGCCATTTGAATGGAATAATAAATATTGGCCCGCTAACAGTGGTTGGCATCAGATCAAACAAAATAATGGGCAAGTGTGGTGGTGGTATGCATATGGTAAGGAAGATTGGAAATATGCGAAAATCACTGAAAAACTGGCTGCAACGAGCCGTTATACTAACTCCAATACAGCTAAAGGATTTGTAACGAAACAGATACACAAAAACATGCGAATTGAGGTGCCGAAAATTTATTTTTATCTGTTGCTATTGGCGGCGTGTGCGTATTTGTGGGCTGAAGCGAAAATAATTAACTGAACAAATCATAAGGAGAAATAACTTGAGAAGACGAGATTTTATCTATCTGTCGGGCTTGGGAGCGGGCGCTATGTTGCTGCCTGACTTGAAAGCTTTCGGGAAGACCATCGACCACCAGCAGTTGCTGGACGGTGGTATCGATGTAAAAGCCAAAAAGGAACTGGCCGATGTTGCCCTGAACACTGCTAAATCAAAAGGCGCTTCCTATGCCGATATCCGCATCGGCCGTTACCTGAACCAGTTTATCATCACACGCGAAAACAAGGTGCTGAACGTGGCCAACACCGAATCGTTTGGCGTGGGTATACGCGTCATCGTCAACGGTTGCTGGGGCTTTGCTGCTGGGAATGTGGTAACCAAAGATGGTGTCGCAAAAACAGCCGAAAGGGCCGTCGCGGTAGCAAAAGCAAATGCAAAAGTTGGTGGTGCGCCGGTACAATTGGCCCCGCAAAAAGGTTATGGCGAGGTGACTTGGAAAACACCGATCGAGAAAAATGCATTTGAGGTGCCGATCAAGGATAAGGTTGACCTGCTGTTGAATGCGAATTCAGTTGCTATGCAAGGGGGCGCGAACTTCGTGAATTCCAACCTGTTTATGGTAAACGAGCAGAAGTATTTTGCTTCTACAGATGGTTCTTATATCGACCAGGACGTTCATCGTATCTCACCGGGATTCAACGTTACCAAAATTGATTCATCGCAAGGCAGTTTTGAAACACGCCGCTCTTTGAGCTCTCCGGTCGGGATGGGTTACGAGTACCTTTCCCCGCTTGATAGCGAGAAAGTAACAGGCGTTACAACCCGCTATAAGCAGCGTTATGATATGCTTGAGGACATGAAAGCAGCTGCTCAACAGGCCGGGGAAAAGATAAAAGCTAAATCAGTCGAACCCGGCAAATATGATATGGTGCTCGACCCAAGCCATTTGTGGTTGACCATCCATGAATCTGTAGGACACCCGACCGAGCTGGACCGTGTGCTGGGCTACGAAGCCAACTTCGCCGGAACCAGCTTCCTAACATTGGATAAATGGAAATCAGGCAACTTCAACTTCGGTAGCAAACAGGTGAATATTGTGGCTGATAAAACTCAAGTTGGTTCATTAGGAGCAGTTGGTTATGATGATGAAGGTGTAAAATGTAAAAAGTGGGACCTGATAAAAGATGGCATCCTGGTAAACTACCAGGCCATCCGCGATCAGGCGCATATCATTGGACTGAAAGAATCGCAGGGCTGCTGCTACTCGCAAAGCTGGCAGGACGTACAGTTCCAACGCATGCCAAATGTATCCTTGCAGCCAGGCAAAACGCCTTTGAGTGTGGATGACATGATCAAAAATGTCGAGAAAGGCATTTACATCATTGGTGATGGCTCGTTCTCGATCGATCAGCAGCGCTATAACTTCCAGTTTGGCGGGCAACTCTTTTACGAGATAAAAGACGGCAAAATTGCCGGTATGTTGAATGATGTGGCTTACCAGGCCAATACCCGTGAGTTCTGGAACTCATGTGCCCAGGTATGTGATGAAAAGGATTACCGTTTAGGTGGCGCCTTTAACGATGGCAAAGGTCAGCCAAGCCAGTCGAGTGCGGTATCTCACGGTTCATCCACCGCATTGTTTAAAGGAGTTAATGTAATCAACACAAAAAGAAAGATCGGATAGTCATGCCTATATTAAGTAAAGAAGAAGCACATGCGATATCGAAAAAAGTGCTTAGTTATTCAAAAGCCGATGAATGCGAGGTAAGCCTGAACGGCAGCGAAAGAGGCAACGTCCGTTATGCTTTAAATGCAGTTTCAACAGCCGGCGATATCAGTGTGATGGGGTTGGCAGTAACATCAGTTTACGGTAAAAAAGCCGGAACAGCAACGATTGATGAATTTGACGATGCTTCATTAGAACGTGTAGTCCGTCGCTCGGAAGAGCTTGCGCAACTGGCGCCACCCAACCCGGAATATATGCCAATGCTCGGTCCGCAAACATTTGCAGAATCGATTACCTATAACGCCAATACTGCAGCAATAACACCTGAGAGCCGCGCCGAAATGGTAGCCAAAAGTTTGTCTGTCACCAAAGAAGCAAAGCTTACGGCAGCCGGATTTTTGGAAAACTCAACCGGTTTTAGCTCGATCATGAACTCGAAAGGTTTGTTCGCCTACAACAAAGGCAGCGACGTTACTTTTTCGGTTACCACACGTAACGAGGAAGGAACTGCATCTGGTTACGCCGCCCGTGGTTTTACTGATGTGAGCAAGCTCGATACTTTTTCGGCTACCAAAGTCGCTGCTAGTAAGGCATTAGGGTCGGTAGGGGCAAAGGCCATTGAGCCAGGAAAATATACGGTGATATTGGAACCAGTTGCAGCTACCTACATGTTGGAGAATATGTTCCGGTTTGATGCACGTAGTGCGGAGGAAGGCCGCAGCTTTTTAAGCAAAAAAGGTGGGGGAACCCGTTTAGGTGAACAACTGATGGATGAAAAGGTAACCATCTATTCTGATCCATTTAATCCTGAACTACCTTCCGCAACCTGGGGAGGTGATGGTTTGCCACGTGAAAAAACTGTTTGGATAGATAAAGGCGTAGTAAAAAATCTTTCCTACTCACGTTACTGGGCCGATAAGAAAGGCGTAAAGCCTCTGCCTGGTCCATCCAATATTATTATGGAAGGTGGCGATACCAGTATTGAAGAAATGATCAAAAGCACAGAAAAAGGTATCCTTGTTTCACGTCTGTGGTATATCCGTATGGTCGATCCGCAATCGTTATTGCTGACAGGGTTAACCCGCGACGGGCTGTTTTATATCGAAAACGGTAAGATTAAATTCCCGATCAAGAATTTCAGGTTCAACGAAAGCCCGGTGATCATGCTGAACAACGTAGAAGCATTGGGTAAGCCCGAAAGGAGCATAAGCGTGGAAAGTTACCGCAGCTATTTGATCCCGCCGATGAAGGTTAAAGAGTTTACGTTCACTTCGTTGTCAGACGCGGTGTAATTTTGTTGGAAAGTTGTATGGTTGGAACGTTGAAAGGTTAACATAAATCCCAACTTTACAACTTTTCAACCTTACAACGTTGCAACATCTGAGAATACTTCGCTATCTTCAAGGTGAAATTCAATACCTTATGGAAGAAGAAGTACAGCCCGTTCCCGATGTTCCAAAGAAAAAACCTCATCATAAAGGTACGCCGGAAGTTTACATCCTGCGCGACTGGAAAGAATACCTGGGCGAGTCGTTCCTGATCATCTTCAGCGTTTTGCTGGCTTTGGTGTTGACTGAATATTTTAATAACCTGCACGAGAAAAAGGACACCAAAGAACTTCTCGATAATATCAAAACCGAGCTGATACATGACAAACAGTTTGAGCAGGAGCAGTACACTTATCAGAAAAATATTTTAAAAGCGATTGACTCTGCTTTGAATAACCACGATCTTCAGCAAAAAATATTATCAAATGGTGTTTTGCATTTGGAATATATCGCGCCAGAAGGTGTAGTCAACCGCGACTTGAGCTCTGTAGCCTGGGAAATAGCCAAAAGCCACAATATCAATACTAAGGTAAGTTTTAAGCTTGTTGCAAAATTAACTGATATTTATGCCAACCAGGCCCGTATAGATAAAGTGGAAGAGAAAGTAGCTAATGTGCTTTTAAGCTGGGAATCGAGAAGACCTGAAAATATACGCGAAACACTGATACTGCTGCGCGATAATTATAAAGGCTGGGCCTTTGACCGCGCGCCTTCGCTGATTGCAAAATATGATGTAGCGATAAAGATGATTGAGGAGGAAAAATAGTTTGCAGTTTTAAGTTGGCAGTTCGCAGTTAAAGGCAATCCTGAAACGAAGATTATAACTCATTTGCCTGAAAAACGATTCTTGATGTTTTGAAAAGAGGTGTATTTAGCCTGACCGTTTTCTTCATCTTTAATCATCGAATCGATCATGGTCTTGTATTCATCAGTCAATTCCAAATCGAGATGATGCTGATGCAATAGGTCTTCGTATTCATTTATGGGAATGATTACGGCCATTTTTTTGCCCTTTTCGTTTGTGATGAATTGCGTAGTCATTATTCAAATTTAAAAAAAAATTGGAAGACTTACCAAGTTCCCAAATCTCTTAACTCTGATTTGACTGCTACTGCAACTGCCACTCACCCCAACCTCGTCATCTCCTCAAAATAAGCTTGTGTAGTATTACATATGTCAATATCCCTCCCCGCTACCCATCGTAAAGAAATGGCGATCTGGGTACCATAATCCGTTTCCTGTTTCAGGTCGATGATCATTTTTGAGAAGTTGCGGCCCAATTGCATATCGATATTCTTTACATCTGCCCATTCTATTACAATATTGCGGGTAAAATCAGTGATGCCTTCTTCGCTCAATTCCAGTGCAACGTGATTTCGTATGGCGGGTAAAAAACGTTTCAGGAAGATATAAATAAACTGTGACAGGAAGATCAGATCAGCCAATGAAATAAGCACCCAACTCAAAATAAAACCATTTTTATAAGCATAAAGCAGGTTATTAGAGGTTATAGCAAAGAAAACCAGTGGCAGCACCAAACCCAATAGGGCAGTATTTTTACTATAGGGGTATTGGATGGTTTCTGTCATATTTTTTCTAAAGTAAAAATAAATTTGAGATTTATTAGCTAAGGTATGTTATGTTAGATAGGGAATAACTCAATATTCAATAGTCTGTAAACTATCTACTTATAGTATAGAATTGCTAAATTCGTAAGCCTAAGCAGTTAAAATGGTTAAAAAGAAAAGGAAACATAGTCAAGTTAGAAAAGTAAC
>JAFAKI010000001.1 GCA_019235595.1 Mucilaginibacter sp.
CTGTTCTCAAAAGCGCACGTAGAATCTATCAGGAACCATGTAAATGGCCTATCCTCCAAGAATTACCACGACCTCTATCAAATTAATTCTCCCGACTTTGTTTTACTCTTTATCCCGATCGAATCCTCATTCAGTTTTGCCGTGCAATTGGACGCTGAGTTGTTTAGTGATGCATGGGAAAAACGTGTAGTGATCGTGAGTCCATCCACGTTGCTGGCTACACTTCGTACTATTTGTAGCATTTGGAAACAAGAGCGTCAAAACCGGAATGTACTCGAGATTGCCCGTTTAAGCGGCGCCATGTATGATAAATTTGTGGGCTTTGTCGGCGATATGGAAAACATTGGCAAAAACATTAAACAAAGCCAGGCCGCCTATGACAGCGCTATCAACAAGTTAACCGAAGGCAACGGTAACCTTACCAAAACCGCCGAGAAAATTAAAGGGCTTGGCGCCAAAGCCAATAAACAATTGGATCAAAAGTTTATTGAAGGGGGGGAATAAAATTCGTTACCAATGTCATTTCGACGAATAGGGCTGGACAAGAGCAGTCGGGTGAGGAGAAATCTTATACGAGCGGCTCGCAGCCTTTGCAAGGCTCATATGCAAAGCACAGAGATTTCTCCTCACCCCACTACGCATCCCCGGCTGTTCGTTCGAAATGACATTTTTTTTATTTTCGGTTCATGTGGAATTATAACTTTTATATCTATATCACTACAAATCCTGATAAAAGTGTCCTATATGTTGGGGTTACTAATGATTTGGGTATAAGGTTATACCAGCATTATGAAAACAGGGGAAAGAATGAGTCATTCGCTGGAAAGTATTATTGTTACAACTTGGTTTATTTTGAACACTTCAGTCACATAGAGCAGGCAATTGCTCGCGAGAAAGAAATAAAGAAGTGGCGGAGGGAAAAGAAGGTTGCATTGATTGAATCAACTAACCCTGATTGGAAATTCTTAAATAAGGAAGTAATAGAATAAATTACCCCATGTCATTTCGACGAACAGGTTGGGAAAAGAGGTGGGGTGAGGAGAAATCTTCTACGAGCGGCTCGCAGACCTTGCTGGGCGTATAAGATTTCTCTTCGCCCCTAATATTCACTACCCGTCCTGGCTTATCGAAATGACGTGACTTTTTATAGGATCAATTTACCACACAATCATATTTCGAGGTAAAATTCGCGGTACCATCCACATTGATCTTAGGTGACGTTACCTTAATTTTCATCATGATGTTGCCTTCCTTTGATAGCGGGAAACTATCTTTTATACTGTAAACCATCTTGCCCGTGCCAGTTCCATTCATATCAACAGATACGTTTTTGATCTGCAAATTCAGACTAAAATTCGGGATCATATCAAAATAAGCTTTACCATCCGCAATGCGCACCAGTTTATAGGTGATCCCGGCATCAATTTTTGCACTGCTGCCATCTTTTCCGACCGGTATATTTATCGGAGCGCTCTGGGTAAAGGAGTCGCCTGGTTTTAACGGCTTATCGGGAAACTGTATCTGCTTTTGCAACATATCCATCATTTGTTGCATTTTTTGCTGGGCACTATCTGATACCGCCTTGCCATCAGCAGAATCTATTTTTATCTTCCAGTCCTGGCTTATTTTACCAACTAGTTTTATATCCTTTTCGGTAGCCTTTGGCGGGATAGGCACTTGTTTACCGTTTGCCGAAACCGAAATATTACTGATCTTATAGTCCATATTTACCGGCATGGCATTATCTGCTCCCAAAACTCCTGTCTTCATGAAACCGCCCAAGGCAATCGACAAGTTGGCATTTACCGGCTGGGTAATACCCTGATCTCTTAATTTGTCGATAATTTCCTGATCGCCACTAACCGTAACGTTCAGCTTTCCATCAACACTGATGTTGGATTGGTAGCTGCGGTTGGGCAGGTATTTTATTTTAAACACAACACCTTGTTGAGCCCAAAGTTGGGTAAAGCCAAGGCAGAAAAGTGCGAGCAGAAAAATCTTTTTCATAAGGTTTGCTTTAGTATTTTATATTATTAAATAAATAAAATAATCAACTCTTAAAAGCATTCCATCCCTGTGCGGTGATGGTGTGAACCACTCCAGATTTGGTAATAAGATTACAGCCAGCAGATGGTTCAGTAATGTGACCAATTACTGAAATATCCATCATAAGCTTTATTTTCTCATAATCTGCCTGCTTTATGGTGAATAACAATTCGTAATCTTCCCCGCCGCTTAATGCGCAAACCGTTGGGTCTAAGTTAAATTCGCGGGCTGTTTCGTAGGTCATTGGGTCGAGCGGAATTTTATCTTCATAAATATTACAGCCCTTATTACTCTGTTTACAAATATGTAATATTTCCGATGCCAGGCCGTCCGAAATATCGATCATCGCCGTCGGTTTTATCTTCAGATCCTTCAGCATTTCTACGATATCCTTCCGTGCTTCCGGTTTAAGCTGACGTTCAACAATATAGTCTTTCCCCTCCAGATCTGGCTGAATATTTGGGTTCTCAATGTAAACCAATTTTTCACGCTCTAATAACTGAAGGCCAACGTAAGCTCCGCCCAAATCACCCGAAACACAGATCAAATCACCTTCGCGTGCGGTGTTGCGATAGGCAATATCCTTTTCATCGGCATAACCTATTGAAGTTACACTTATTACTAGCCCCTGCCGGGATGAAGTTGTATCACCACCCACCAGATCCACATTATATTTTTCGCAGGCCAGGTAAATTCCTTCGTATAATTCCTCGATCGCTTCGAGCGGAAATTTGCTGGAAATTCCTATCGATACCGTAACCTGTGTAGCTATCCCATTCATCGCATAAATATCACTCAGGTTTACCTGCACAGATTTGTATCCCAAATGCTTTAACGGTGTATAGGCCAAATCAAAATGAATACCCTCCAGCAACATATCGGTTGATATCAACGCCTTTTTCCCTTCAAAATCAATTACGGCCGCATCGTCACCAATACCTTTTTTGGTACTGGGCTGCTTTATGGTAATCATATTGGTCAAATGGTCTATCAAACCAAATTCGCCCAGCGACTCTATACTCGTTCTTTCGCTATTCTCGAACATGCTACTCTTTCTGCTCTATACCGCCGAAGGCGGAAAAATTTTTAAAAATCCTACAATCCCAACTGTGCCGATATTTCCAGCATCCTTTCAATCGGCTTTACAGCTCTTTTTATAATTTCTGCCGGCACTGTTATTTCTGGCAGCTCATTTTTCATACACAGGTACAACTTTTCCAGTGTATTTCTTTTCATGTGCGGGCAATCGTTGCAGGCACAATTATTATTTGGCGGTGCCGGAATAAACACTTTATCCGGGTTTTCCTTTTGCATCTGGTGTATAATGCCCGATTCAGTCGCCACAATAAATTCCTTTTCAGAACTCTTAGTAGCATATTTCAACAAACCGGTTGTTGAACCTATGTAATCAGCCATTTTCAGGATCACATCCTCACATTCGGGATGTGCCAACAACTTTGCATTCGGGTGCCGTTCTTTTAGTTTAGTGATCTTCTCCATCGAGAAAATCTCGTGAACCATACAGGCTCCGTTCCACAATACCAGGTCTCTACCTGTTTTTTTCGCTACATAGGCTCCCAGATTTTTATCCGGTCCGAAAATGATCTTCTGATCTTTCGGCAAGCTTTCAACTATCGCCACTGCATTGCTCGATGTACAAACAATATCGCTCAATGCTTTTAATTCAGCTGTACAATTCACATAAGTGATAACCAGATGATCAGGGTAGTTTTCTTTAAACTTCCTGAACAAATGTGGCGGACAACTGTCTGCTAAAGAACAACCAGCTTTCAGGTCGGGTAAAAGGACCTTCTTCTGCGGTGATAATATTTTTGCTGTTTCGGCCATGAAGTGCACACCGGCAAATACAATGATATCGGCATCTGTTTTGGCGGCTTGTTGGGATAATCCCAGGCTGTCGCCAATATAGTCAGCAATATCTTGTATGTCGGGCTCCTGGTAATAGTGGGCCAAAACAACAGCATTTTTTTCTTTTTTTAATTTTTCAATTTCATCAAAAAGGTCAAGCGTAGGATCGATCTGTTCCTCCACAAATCCTTTCAGGTTTATTTCTGCTAAGGTATCCATTTCAACAATTCAAATAATAACAATCATTTTTAATTAAAAGAAAAAGCTATTGTTATTGGTGTGTTAGTTATGTTTAAAAGTAGTAATTCAATCTATGTGAAACTCAAGTTTTACATTTTTATTAACAGAAAAAGTCTGTTTTTTGTAAGGTATATTTTTGATTTTAAGACGGGTATATTTCTCTTAATTTTATTTTAAAACGTTTTTGTTAATAAGTTAACGGAGTGTAAAATGTTGATTAGTGCCTGTATTAATCTCAAAATTACTGTAAAGATTATTTAGAATTGGGCTGAAAAATGTCATTATCCACCGCTTAATAATTTATTATTTTTTTACTTACACAAAATTAACACGTTTTAAGGCGCTTTCTAACATAAGCACTATTTTTACACAATATAATACATCTATATGACGAGAAAAGCAGATTTTTTGGTGATTGGGTCAGGTATAGCCGGATTGAGTTTCGCACTAAAAGCAGCTAAGCATGGTAAAGTTCTGATAGTTACAAAATCAAACGAAGATGAATCGAACACTAAGTATGCCCAGGGTGGTGTCGCAGTCGTTGTGGATAAAAAAGAAGATTCTTTTGAAAAACATATTGAAGACACTTTAATAGCCGGTGATGGGCTTTGTGATAAAGAAACTGTAGAGATCGTCGTAGAGGAAGGTCCGGAAAGAATTCGTGAGATTATTGATTATGGAACGAATTTCGATAAGACCAACGAAGGTATGTATGACCTGGCAAAAGAGGGAGGTCATTCTGAATTTAGGGTATTACATTATAAGGATATAACTGGATGGGAGATTGAGAGAGCTTTGTTGGATCAGATTCATCAAAACCCTAATATTACTATCTTGACGCATTATTTTGCTGTTGATTTGATTACCCAGCACCATTTAGGGCAGTTTGTGGATAAATCAAGTGATGATATTACCTGTTATGGTGTTTATGTTTTAAATACTTTGAATGGGCATGTTGAAAAGATATTATCAAAAGTAACTGTAATGGCTTCCGGTGGTGCGGGGCACATTTATTCTATTACGACCAATCCAACCATTGCTACAGGTGACGGCGTTGCTATGGTTTACAGGGCTAAAGGAAAAGTAAGGAATATGGAATTTATCCAATTCCATCCTACAGCTTTATATAATCCGGGCGAATATCCTTCATTTTTAATTTCTGAAGCAGTTAGGGGTTTTGGAGGAATATTGAAAAGAACCAATGGTGAAGAATTTATGCAGGAGTATGATGAACGTAAATCATTGGCGCCGAGAGATATAGTGGCAAGAGCAATTGATGCGGAGATAAAAAAATCAGGTGAAGATTATGTTTATTTGGACATTCGTCATAGAAGCAAAAAGGATATCCTAACACATTTCCCTAATATCTACGCTAAATGTTTGGAGATAGGCATTGACATGACTAAAGATATGATACCTGTTGCACCG
This sequence comes from Mucilaginibacter sp., assembly GCA_019235595.1. GTDB lineage: Bacteria > Bacteroidota > Bacteroidia > Sphingobacteriales > Sphingobacteriaceae > Mucilaginibacter. The sequence goes on from JAFAKI010000001.1 coordinate 5,584, forward strand.
GCATGTCATTATATGTGTGGTGGTATTATGGTTGATCATATCGGCAAGTCGTCTATATTACGCTTATATGCCTGCGGGGAGTGTTCATCTACTGGTTTACACGGGGCTAATCGTCTGGCTTCCAATTCGTTACTAGAGGCATTGGTATTTGCAGACCGGATATACAAAGACGCAGTTCAACAATTTGAGAACAATGTAATTCCTGAAAACATACCGGATTGGGATGAAAAAGGCGTTCAATTATCTAACGAAGATATACTGGTAATCCATAATTTGCGTGAGATGCAAAAAATGATGAGCGATTATGTAGGAATTGTAAGATCTGATTTTAGATTGGAACGAGCAATGCGACGTTTACATCTATTGTTCGAGGAAACAGAGGAATTTTATAAAAGAACCAAGATATCGGTAAAGCTTTGCGAGCTGCGCAATTTAATACAGGTTTCTTATATTGTTATAAAATCAGCTATGTTGCGGAAAGAAAGCAGGGGATTACATTATACGACAGATTATGCGGTTCATGCAGAGCCAATTCATGATACAGTGTTTTAATGAAATTGTTCACACTTTAACTTGTAACCGCGTCTTCTAAGATATTTATAACTATTTAATGACGTTTTTCTCGAATTTTAAAAAGAAGCCTAAACCTGAGGTTATACCAACAGATAGTGTTAAAGCTATAGCCGATGGAATTTTATTTGAAGATGCATTTTTTCTGAAATGGGGTTCAGATATTGAAGATGAAAAGAAGTATACCAAAAAGGAATACCGTGCGGACCGGCTAATCTATCACTGGGGTGAACGATCAATACTGAATGGTTTAAATCTATATTTTAAAACCATTTGCTGGAACCATAAACAACATGGAGATACTAGATCATTCGAATCAATAGATTTTGTATCTGAAGAAAGTGAAGTAGAGGTTATTTTTGAAAACACAAAGGAACATCTTATCGGAATTTTCGGTGAACCAAAACTGGAGGAAGATGTGAAACAAGGCGATATAGCCTTGGAATGGAAAGTAAAAGCTGTAAAGACTTCTTTAAATCTTTTCCATAAAGAACGTAAAAAAGTGCATTTTGAAATAGGGTGGTGGGTGTAGAAATTAATGGGTAGAAAAGAATGGATAAATTTTATCTCATTATTATCACACATGCTTTAAACATGAGCGTAGCTACTGTAAAGGCTAAACTAGGTTTGGATAATTTAAAGCCGATCACTGAGATTAGTTTTTATAATGCTCAATCTGTAGATAAAGGTATTTGTATAGGTAAATATGAAGATAAGATACTTATTGTCAGCCAGGAAAAAATATTCGGTTTATTTGGAAAAGATGTCACACCTTTCGAAAAAGGAATAACCGAGTTATTCCCTAAATCAGAAATTGCAGCCTTGACTTTGTATGATACGGTTGATTTATATGGATACTCGATAATTCAAGATGGAAAACGTGTCAGGGTTAAGTCTGGAGCGGATTCTAAGGTATATATCGATATTGGCGATAAACTAAAAGAGGAAAATGATGTTCTAAAAACAGAAATATTTTCTCCTGATGAGATGAAGGAGATGAAACAGAAATATACTTCTAAAGAAGTTGAACGTTTCGTCGAGAATGAGGTTGGTGTAAGAGTGACTCATGCGCTATTGTTGAAGTATTTTAATAATTACGAGGTATTAGATAAAATACAGCTAACAGAATATCAGTAGAAAGTAAAAGTGAGCGGAAAACGGGATTCGAACCCGCGGCCTTCAGTTTGGGAAACTGATGCTCTACCGACTGAGCTATTTCCGCTAATTTTGTACCAAACATAAATAAAAATATACCACTAAGCAAAATCGCTAATTCACTCACTCACTAATTCACTAATTAAAAAGAGATGCCTGTTATACTGCCTGTAAAAGATAAAAACCCGACTTGGGGAAAGGATTGTTTCATTGCCGAAAATGCCACTATTGTTGGCGATGTTACGATGGGCGATAATTGCTCCGTTTGGTTTAATGCAGTGATCAGGGGAGATGTGCATTACATTAAGATTGGTAATAACACCAATATCCAGGATGGCGCTGTAATACATGCTACCTACCTCAAAGCTTATACAGAGATTGGTAATAATGTATCCATTGGGCATAATGCCTTGGTACATGGATGCACGTTAAAAGATAATGTATTAGTGGGCATGGGCGCAATTGTGATGGATCATGCCGTTGTAGAAGAATTCGTGATCATCGGCGCAGGATCTGTTGTACTAGAAAAAACCGTTTGTGAGTCAGGCTACCTGTATGCCGGCACACCGGCTAAAAAGATAAAACCACTCACCCAGGAGCAAAAGGATATGCTGCGGCAATTGCCGCATAACTATATCATGTATTCCGGTTGGTTTAACGAGTCGACGGCTCTTTAGGGATATCAATTGGTTCCTCTGCTTCCCAGTTTGACCGTAGGGTGATCTGTTTCGGATATACCCAAATATTTTCGGGTTGTATCCGCTTTTTCACATTGCCGCTATCCCATTTGCCGTTTTTGTTGTCATCATATATAACCCGCACATAGTATTTACCCACAGGATAATTTTTATAAACAACATTACCGCTCCTGGTAATTGCATCCCTATGAACTACAGCTTTTTGGTTATCCAAAAGTTCAATCACATAACCTTTTGTGGTATCCGGTACAGTAACTTTTAATGTTAGTGGCCCGTAATTATCAGGCTTGTCCAACTGAAATGGTTTCAGGAACTTTTTGTTCTGTTGACCATAAATACTTGTTAGTGCGCCTTCATTAAATATGAGCTGATACCTCGCGTTTGCTTTCCATTTATAATTGAACGTTAACCTCCTCATAGTGGCGGTATCCTTCGTTATGGTGAAATTGGATACATTGGTGGAGTCCTCGTTTAGTGTTATTAAGCTGTTATCGATGGATTGAATAGGTGCGCTGGCCGTTACCACAAGCGTATTGCTTGGTTTGATCTTGTTATCAAATGTAGTATTGTACTGCAGAGATATAACTTGATTAAAGGCTTCTTTGCGACTTTTTCTTAAAGCAATGGTATCCAGCGGAACATTGTTCTGCAGAAATGAAACACGGATTGAATCGAAGTCCATATTTTTCATATAAACAAAAGCGGTATCCCTGGTTTTGTTAAAGTCGACGATCTTTTGAGCATCTAAAGCCGGCGGGTACAAGATTTTGGCAGAAGGCTTTTCAATAGGTTTATTAAAGACAAAGAACATTTTTCCATCAGCGTCAAAACGCTGTTCAGCCGCCCGGAATTTTTCAGGCTCCTGTTTAAACAGGTTTAGATGAATATTACTGGTGTCACGTTTCAGATGGATAGGAGCGGTTTGAAAAGCTACTAATTCATCATCCCGGTCATATATCCTATTGGGTGTTTTTTCCTTCAGGGCGTAGATGCGGTAATCGCCATCGTGCAGGTTGTTTAAAGAGAAATTACCAGAGGAGTCGGTAACAGCAAAGATGGTTGGCTTCTTCTTTCCCCAAAGCGTATCCTTGTTTAGCGGGAATAGCATCACGGTTACATCCTTCTCTTTTTCCTGGGTCATCAGGTTTTGGACATTTCCAGAAACGCTCAGCGAATCGATGTGCGGACCGGTTGAGAAAACATAAGTGAAATTGTTCAGAACATTTCCTTCGTTCAGGTCAGCAATAGATTTTCCAAAGTTGATGACGTAGGTCGTGTTTTTTTGGAGTGAATCTTTGAAGTCGATCACAACTGATTTTTTAACCACTTTAAAAATTGGAGGTTTTTCCATCGTTGGACTGACGCTGATCTCCTGACTTTGGTTGGCCAACTTAAAATATTCATCGAAGTCGAGCTTGATTTGTTTGGCCGAAAAATTCCGGGTCATGTTCGGCGGGGTGGCCTTCAATAATTTTGGTGGTGTCCGGTCTTTCGGTCCTCCCTGGGGCTTTTGCATGCTGGCGCAGCCAAATAGTATCAATGTAGTAATGAAAACCAGTAATTTTTCTGGTGAAAAAGCACTCCTTTTGTGTAGCCTCATTTTTAAGCCCTATAAACGATTTTTATGTTTTCATGAAGATTACCATTCGGAACTTAAAATAATTGTTTGTAAGCCGCCTAATAACTTCAGTTTAAATAATTGATTTTCAGATGGTTATCTCTTATCTTGCAATATGTACCATCAAAACAGAAATATCTGATGGTGAAACCCCCGAAATGCGTGACGCCTGTCCCAAAGTACGCGGTTTTATTTTCATTAGCTTTTCGCGGGCCTCTTTTGACAAGGAGACAAGACTGTGGTAGTTGAATTCAGGATTGATCTCCTTGTCTTCCACCTTCCGCATCTTTTCTACAATGTCTAATTCCTTCTCAAAATAACTCTCATATTTAATTTTTATTTCAGCCTGCTCGATAGTTTCTTTATCATATTTTGA
>JAFAKI010000092.1 GCA_019235595.1 Mucilaginibacter sp.
CGGCTGCAGGATACTGTTTTATCCAATCGTGAATTTGATCCACCACCAATTTACCATTCAAACCTATGATCAGTACAGCACAGGCCCATGACAGTATTTTGGTTTTAGTACTAATAGCAAATTTGCCCATCCGTTTACGGTCGGATGTGAAGTGTATCAGCGGAACGATGGCAAAACCCAGCTGTAAGCTAAGTACAACCTGGCTTAATATAATAAGGCTGCCTAAGCCGTTTTCGCCAAAATAGACAATGGTGAACACTGCCGGAACGATAGCCAGTAAGCGAGTCAGCAAGCGGCGCAGCCATGGTTCTATACGCAGGTTGATATGCCCTTCCATTATGATCTGTCCGGCGAGCGTACCTGTAATAGTGGAGCTTTGGCCGGAAGCGATCAATGCTATAGCAAATAAAGTGGGTGCGAGTGATCCGAAAATATGTTCGAGTAATTTGTAGGCATCCTGTATCTCGGCTACTTCGAAATAGCCATTCTTAAAGAATGCGCTGGCGGCGAGTATCAATATAGCTGCATTGACAAAGAACGCCAGATTGAGCGCAATGCCGGTATCGGCCAGGTTAAATTTAATAGCTGATCGTATACCGGCATCTGTGCGTGTGATTTGCCGGGTTTGCACCAGCGATGAGTGCAGGTACAGATTGTGCGGCATTACCGTAGCGCCAATGATACCGATGGCGATATACAGCATTTCGTGGCTTACTTTATCACCTTTAAACAAATTTTGAGGAACAAAACCCTTTATAATTCCCGGTACATCCGGCCCGACAATAAACATTTCGACCAGGTAGGATACCCCGATAATGAATATCATCGCCATAATAAAAGCTTCCAGTTTGCGCATGCCCTTATTCATCAGGAAAAGCATTAATACCGTGTCGGTAATAGTAAGCGATACGCCCCATATCAGTGGCAGATGAAATAGCAATTGCAAACCAATGGCCATACCGATAATCTCGGCTAAATCGCAAGCGATAATAGCGATTTGCGCTAAAATGTACAGACAGAGATTGACGAACCTGGGATAGGTGTTTTTAGACGCTTGTGCCAGATCAAGCCCACGCACGATGCCTAACCTGGCGCTTAACGACTGCAATAGCAAAGCAATCAGGTTGGATACAAACAGCACCCATATTAGTTGGTACCCAAAGGCGCTACCACCGGCTATATCGGTTGCCCAGTTGCCGGGGTCCATATAACCCACGCTTACCAGGTAAGCGGGGCCTAAAAACGCCAATAGTTTGCGCCAGCCAATCTTGTTTTCTGTGGCGACGCTGCTATGTACATTGCTTAATGAATGATTAGGTTCGTTATTCATAGTGATATAAGCAGATTATTCGCTACGTCGCGGCTGATATGTATTTTTTTGTCTTCTAAATTTAGTATGACGGAGTGATCATAGTCGTTGATTTCAGCCACTTTGACCTTCCTGCCAATAGTCAATTGCATTTTTTCAAGGTATTGCAAAAATGACGATGAATGATCACGGACTCCAGAAATAATTCCTGAATCATTTAGAATCAGGGAAGAGATTGGTTTTAGCTCATGCACTTTAAACAAGCCGTTGCAATCAGGTATAGGGTCGCCGTGCGGATCATATTTAGGATTGCCCATAAAATCATCCAAACGATCAATGAGTTCTTTTGAGGAAATATGTTCCAACTCTTCGGCAACATCGTGCACTTCGTCCCATTTAAAGTTGAGTTTTTCAACAAGAAAATATTCCCAGAGCCTGTGCTTGCGGACTATGCTTAAAGCGATCTTTTCACCCTCAGCTGTAAGCGTGACTCCTTGATATTTGGCATAATTGATCAGCTCTTTGTCGGCTAGCTTTTTGAGCATATCTGTCACCGACGCTGCTTTGGTATTTAGTGATGCTGCAATCTGGTTGGTGCTAACACTCTCAGACTGTAAGGATAGGTGATATATCGCTTTTAAATAGTTCTCTTCAGTAAAAGTATTCATTTAAACAAATCTAAGAATAATTTTAGACTAATCTAAAAATTTAATTAAAAAATTTATTTCTGTTTAAGTACTTTTGTAAGAAATTTTATTCTGCTGATGCAGGAAAAACTATATTTGTACTCACCATGGCAGCTGAACTCGATAAAATAGACCTCCAGATTCTCAGAATTTTACAGGAAAACGGCAGAATAACCAACTTGCAGCTATCCAACGAAATCGGTCTTTCACCTGCACCGACGCTTGAGCGTGTACGCAAACTGGAGAATGCCGAATATATCAAAAGCTATCATGCACTGGTTGATGAGGAGAAGCTAGGTTTAGGAATCAAGACCTTTATCCAGGTATCGCTGGACTTCCATAAAAATAATACGATCCAGGTATTTCTGGATGAGATAAAAAATATCAAAGAAGTTACCGAATGCCATCACGTAACTGGTCAGTGCGATTTCCTGCTAAAAGTTTACGTTCGTGATATTAAATCCTACGAGCAATTGATCATGGAGAAGATCAGCCGAATCCCGGTGGTAAAAACCTTCCAGACCATGATGATCATGTCGACCAGTAAGAAGGAACCGATAGTGCCGCTGGAATACTGATTGATTTGAAAATGTGTTGATTTGAAGATTTGAAAATTTATATCATCTTCAAATTGCCACATCTTCAAATTTTCAAATCAATGTATTTGCCAATCAATCGGCTTTTCTCCTTGTTCCTCCAAATAAGCATTAGCCTTTGAAAAGGGCTTTGATCCCCAAAAACCGCGTTCAACGGAAAGTGGTGACGGGTGTACTGATTTGATGATGTAATGCTTAGTCTGATCTATTAACGGGATTTTTGATTGTGCGTATGCACCCCAGAGTATAAAAACAAGGCCGGTTCGTTTTTCGGATAGCCTGTGGATTGTTTCATCAGTAAATATTTCCCATCCCTTTTTCTGGTGTGAAGCGGCTTCACCGGCACGTACGGTTAGCGTGGCGTTTAACAATAACACGCCCTGTTTGGCCCATTCTTCCAGGTTGCCGTGTGCGGGTTTTATAAAACCAGGGATATCAGTAGCCAGTTCTTTATAGATATTAATGAGCGATTTGGGGATAGCGATCCCTTTTTGTACCGAAAATGATAAACCATGTGCCTGATTGGGGCCGTGGTATGGGTCCTGTCCTAAAATTACCACCTTCACTTTATCAAATGGCGTATCATTAAATGCCCTAAAAATATCGGCGTTTTTGGGATAGACCACCTGTCCGGCTTCCTTTTCGCTTTGCAGGAATTTTTTAAGATTTGTCATGTAGGGTTTTTCAAATTCTTCCTTCAAAACGGCAAGCCAGGACGGCTCTAATGTTATCGCCATAATTATTTCGTAGTATTTGATTTAGACTACAAATAAACGGATATTTGCATTCTATTTTTATAGCATATCAAATTATGTCGAATCTTGTAAGGTTAATTATTGCCTGCGTGATTGCAGGGGCGGGGGTAACACTTTGTGGCTTTGGATTTTGGGGCTGGGGGATATTGGTCTTCCTTTTAGGAGGGCTTATCCTGCTTACTTTCTTTTTTAATGAAAACATGCTGATCGCACAGCTTTATCTCCGCAGGGATAATACAGCTAAAGCTGAAGAATGGCTCAATAAGATCACGAACTACGAGAAACAGTTAAATAAGAACCAGCATGGCTACTATAATTTGCTGATCGGTTTATTGGAATCGCGCAAAGCGCCGATGAAATCGGAGAAGTATTTTAAGAAGGCACTTTCGCTGGGTATGAAGATGTCGCACAATGTTGCCTTGGCTAAATTAAGCCTGGCAGGTATAGCAATGGCAAAGCGCAACAAGCGCGAGGCGCAGATGTATTTGCAGGAAGCAACAAAGGATGATAAAAATAAATTGCTTGCCGACCAGATAAAGATGATGAAGGGTCAGCTTGCTCAAATGGATAAACAGGTGGTTCGTGGGGGATACCGCCAGTTCTAAAACAAAACAGGCTTTAAAAGAGAAAACTTTTAAAGCCTATTTTTCGTCAATAAAGCTATAGTAATCCGGCTCAGACGAGTTATTCTGTCTCGGCGATACATACCGCTCCGGTATAATCTGATCTTCAGAAGACGGGTTGGCTACTTCAACAATTTTTAATAGGCTTCTGATAAACGACAGATCGAAATTGCTGCGGTTTAGCTTTATCAAGTATTCGTTCTCAGTAATTTCTAATATCGAATTAGTCATGATTTTTGCATAATTTGTGTAATTATAAAGTTATACAGACAAATCGATATAAAAGTTTTATCTATTTTATGATTTTATTAACAAATTGTAAATTAGTTAATAGCTAATGGATCATAGTTCATAGCACTGTCTTAGTCAGAAGCTGTATTTCGGCTATGAACTATGAACCATGAACTTATAGTCTGCTACTCAAACCAACTCATTATCAGCTCTTTTGGAGGCATCGTGATGTCCAGTTTTAGCTTCTTGCGCATACCGCCCAGATCATTGAACACCTTATTGGGGTTAGCCGCTTTTAGCTCTTCTATGGTGTTGAATCCCATTTTGTTAAGCACTTGCACCCATTCAGCCGGAACGCCGATTTTTACAAAATCCTCAACTGTAGCTACTTTGGCTTTTTTCTCAGGACGCATTTGTGGGAAGAACAGCACTTCCTGTATGGTGTGCTGATTAGTCATCAGCATTACAAAGCGGTCGATACCGATACCCAAACCAGATGTTGGTGGCATCCCATATTCAAGCGCGCGCAAAAAGTCATCATCCATAGCCATGGCTTCTTCATCACCGCGACCCGCCAATACCAATTGGTCTTCAAAACGCTGACGTTGATCAATCGGATCGTTCAACTCAGAATAAGCGTTGGCTATTTCCTTACCGTTCACGAACAGCTCAAAACGTTCAACCAGACCATCTTTACTCCGGTGTTTTTTGGCAAGCGGGGTCATCTCGATAGGATAGTCGGTGATATAAGTAGGCTGTATCAAGTTGGCTTCTACTTTGGCTCCGAATATTTCGTCAATCAATTTGCCCTTGCCCATGGTAGCATCCACTTCGATGCCTAACTCAGCGCAGGTTTTGCGCAATGCAGCCTCATCCATTTCTGATACATCTATACCGGTATATTTCAGGATGGATTCATACATAGTTAAGCGGGTATAAGGTCCGGCAAAATTGATCTCATTTTCGCCAACCTGAACTACTGGTATACCATTCACCGCACGGGTAACATATGCCAAGCAGTTCTCCACCATCTCCATCATCCAGATGTAGTCCTTGTATGCAATGTATATCTCAACTGAGGTAAATTCAGGGTTGTGGGTGCGGTCCATACCCTCGTTACGGAACATTTTTCCGAACTCATACACACCGTCAAAACCCGCTACAATCAGCCTTTTCAGATATAACTCATTAGCTATGCGCAAGAAAAGCTGCATATCCAATGTGTTATGATGCGTTTTGAATGGTCGCGCCGCTGCGCCACCATGCACAGCCTGTAGTATAGGAGTTTCCACCTCTATCCATCCCTGCGAGTTAAAGTAATCGCGCATCGAGCTGATCACTTTTGAGCGTTTCATGAATATCTGCTTAAATTCAGGGTTCACCGTCAGATCGACATAGCGCTGACGATAACGCATCTCCGGATCGGTAAATGCATCATGGATATTTCCCTCTTCATCGCGCTTAACTATCGGTAATGGCTTTAGCGACTTGGATAGTAAAGTAAATTCCTGAACGTGTACCGAAACCTCGCCAGTTTGAGTTGTAAAAACATATCCCTTCACACCGATGTAGTCGCCTAAATCGAGCAGCTTCTTAAATACGGTATTGTAAAGCGTTTTATCTTCGCCGGGGCAGATATCATCGCGTTTAAGATAAATCTGGATGCGCCCGGTTGAATCTTGTAATTTGGCAAATGAGGCGCTTCCCATCACATTCACACTCATGATGCGGCCCGCGATGGTTACCTGTTTATAGGTTTCCGGGAATTTTTCAAAGTTTTCTAAAATATCCTGCGCGGTGGCAGTGATCTTAAACTCTTCGGGCGGATAAGGGTTGATGCCCAACGCACGCAGCTGACCTAACTTCTCACGGCGTAAAATTTCCTGTTCGGATAAAGCGATACTCATAGTATTTATTAAAGTGTGCAAAAATGTGCAATTTTTGTGAAATTTTGTGTAGTAATGTATACTTTGGCTTTCGCCTGACCAGATTAGATTGCCCAATGTTTAATTTTGTTTTATG